>NZ_CBDDRA010000014.1:0-153425 GCF_965232925.1 Tumidithrix helvetica PCC 7403 | reverse complement strand
GATTCTCCTTTGCCTTGGCAGGCGCCTCAGGATAACCTAGCACCTGGTCGTGTCGCTCAAACCTTTGCTGTAATTATTGCCGCGATTGGCTCTCCTGCTATCCCTCCCCAACTGCGCGGTAAATCTCTTGGGCGNACCAAGGGCGATCGCTTCCCTCCTCGCATTCGCTATCCCGTTGTGAAAAAACATGCCTCGAAACGCAAAAAAAACGAAAAAGCTTCTATGCAATCTGTGTCAATTGCCATTTAGCTTCTAATTCTCTTTTCATGTTTGAGCTTGACTTAGCCTTTGCAATTTCTTGCTCTATTTTCTCGTGCCTTTCTGTTGCTCTTGCCTTGCTGCCGATTAGTCCAAACTAAAGNATTTAGCCAAGATTAGGCAAGTGAAAGTGGTCGTGAATTTGGAAAATTTATTGGCGATCGCAGGTAATTGTTAGGAGCTAGGCATAACTTCAACCTTGACGGGTCTCGTTCTTGGGGCAATGACGTGGCGATCGACACCATATTTTCGGGCGGCTTCGGTCATTTTTATGCGCAATAACGCAGGATCTTGAAACTGCTGCATAACTTGAGGCTTAACGGGCGTAACCTTTAAAGCCTTGCGAATTTCAGTAGCAACGGCTTGAGCTAGTAGCGGGGGAACAGAATTACCAATTTGTCTAAATCCGTGCCATTTGGTCGCGTGAAACCGAAACCAATCGGGATAGGAATGTAGTCGGGCTGCCTCTCGAACCGTAATGCACCTTGGCTCAAAGGGATGAATTGGGCGTGGTGATGTGAATGCACCATGATTGCTAGCTGTTCCCGCCCTTAATGTATTGCAGATCCCTTGAGGATCTAGTTTTAAGAATCGACTGATCGGTTCGGTTTTGCCTTGAGGGGTAGCGTGAAATCGCGCCATTGACTCAAGCGAGTGGTGCGTTCGGATGCTAGAAGTGAGTAATTTGCGATCGAAATGACGGGGGTAAGAATAATCTTGGGTTGAGCAATCTAAGCTGCGTAATCTACGAACGTAATCGCTTGGGTTGAAATTTGCATCCAAGTCAAACTCTGCCTCGCACCAATCTTGACGTAGCAGTTCCGCATAGCGATCGGGACTGGGTAAATCGGCGATCGCTTCCCATACGGTCGGGCTAGGTGGCAGATCTGCCAGTTCTTTAGGGATCTTGCTGGCTTTTGCTGGTTTTGTAATAGGGGCGGGATATTTAGGCAGTTCCAACCCTTGACGACAACCCAGCAGAAAAAGTCTTTCGCGGTGCTGGGGCACGCCATAGTGACAGGCATTGAGAACTCGATAGCTTTGCTCAATCTGGTAGCCTTGAGACTCAAATTCCGCCATGATTTCGGCTAGAAACTGCTTGTGCTTACCTACGGTTAAGCCCTTAACATTTTCCATGACAAAATATTTAGGTTGCAGCTCCAGCACCAAACGCAAAAAATGAAAGACTAGATGGTTGCGCGGATCGTCAAGGGCGCGTTTGCCCATCATCGAAAAACCCTGACATGGGGGTCCCCCAAACACCACATCAATGGAGCGATCGCCGATTTTAGCCTTGCGTCTAATTTCTGCGGCTGAAATATCGGTCGCGCTCTGACAAATAATTTCCCAAAAAGGAAAGTTGTATTTATGGGTAGCACAGTGAATGGGATCGATTTCTACACTGGCAAGTACGTCAAAACCTGCCTGCTCGAAACCCAGAGTCATGCCCCCTGCGCCTGCAAACAAATCCACAGCGATCGGTCGTTCTTGATTTATCCCGAAAATCTTGTTCCCTCCCCTTTGCAAGGGGAGGGTTAGGGTGGGGTAAATTTCAGGCAAGCTATCCGTCACCAAACTAGTCCTGATTGAGTTGCAAGATTGCCATGAAAGCTTCTTGCGGCACATCTACTGTCCCGATCGACTTCATGCGTTTTTTCCCTTCTTTTTGCTTTTCTAGCAGTTTCTTTTTCCGTGAAATGTCACCGCCATAGCACTTGCTCAAAACGTTCTTACGAATGGCAGGAATATTTTCCCTTGCCAAAATTTTGGAGCCGATCGCTGCCTGAACGGGAATCCTAAACTGATGGCGCGGAATTAGATCCTTGAGCTTGGATACCAATGCTCGCCCGAGATTGTAAGCCTTGTCGCGATGCACGATGCAGGCAAGTGCATCCACGGGCTCATCATTCACCAAGACATCTAGCTTCACCAAGTCATTTTCGCGATAGCCAATAATCTGATACTCCATGCTGGCATAACCCTTGGTGCGAGATTTCAGCTGATCGAAAAAGTCTGTGACAATTTCGGCAAGAGGCATTTCGTACATCAGCGTCGTCCGCACTTTGGTGATGTACTTCATATCCTTATAGATGCCGCGCCGCGATTCGCATAACTCCATCAACGTGCCAATGTAAACTTGTGGCGTCATGATATCTAGCTTCACATAGGGCTCTTCGATCTTTTCGCGCTCTGCGGGTGGCGGTAATTCGCTGGGGTTGTCAATTAGAACGACTTCACCATTGGCACTCGTTACCTGATAAACCACCGATGGGGCAGTAATAATCAAGTTGAGGTTATATTCGCGCTCTAGCCGTTCCTGCACGATTTCCATGTGGAGTAAACCTAAAAAGCCACATCGAAACCCAAATCCCATCGCGTTTGAGGTCTCTGGCTCATAGTTTAACGATGCATCATTTAACTTGAGCTTAATTAGTGCTTCGCGCAAATCTTCAAATTGATCGGCATCGGTTGGGAATAATCCACAAAAAACCATGGGCTTTGCTTCTTCATAGCCTGGTAACGCCTCTGTGGCAGGTTCCACGGCAGAAGTAATCGTATCTCCCACACGGGCATGGGCTACGGTTTTAATCGCGGCAGCAAGATAGCCAACTTCACCCGCATGAAGTTCGTCAACTTGGATTTGATTGGGGGCGAGTACACCCAACTCATCAATTACGTACTCTTGCCCAGAAGCCATAAACTTGATGCGATCGCCTTTACTCACCGTGCCGTCCATTACCCGAAAGTAAACAATAACGCCGCGATAGGCATCATAGTAGCTGTCAAAAATTAGGGCTCTTAAGGGTCGATCTGTCGTATCCGCAGGCGGAGGGACGAGCTTGACCATCGCCTCTAAAATTTCATGAATCCCGATCCCTTCCTTTGCCGATGCCCTTACTGCCTCAGAGCAATCCAAACCAATTAGTTGCTCGATTTCAGTGGCAATGCGCTCGGGCTCTGCCCCCGGTAGATCGATTTTATTAAGCACGGGAATAATTTCTAAATTATTCTCAAGCGCCAGATAGACATTCGCCAGCGTCTGTGCCTCCACGCCTTGGGAGGCATCCACCACCAATAATGCCCCTTCGCAAGCAGCCAGCGATCGCGACACCTCGTACGAAAAATCCACATGTCCTGGCGTATCGATTAAGTTCAGAACATACTCGCTGCCATCTTCGGCGGTATAGTTCATGCGCGCGGCTTGCAGCTTGATCGTGATCCCGCGTTCTCGCTCTAAGTCCATATTGTCAAGAAACTGCTCTTTCATCTCGCGATCGGCAACAGTGCCTGTATACTGCAACAGACGATCTGCCAAAGTTGACTTGCCGTGATCAATATGAGCAATGATAGAAAAGTTGCGAATACGGGAAACAGGTACGTTGGTCATAGGTGAAACATCGCTCTTAACTGTCTAATCCTAACTTAATGTAATAAATGTAACCAGTTGTGAACTACGACTGTACATTGTTATTAGAGTTATCGGACATAATTTGCGATTTGAGACACTTGCGATCGGGCAGTGTAGTCAAGCAGAGTATTATGTAAACCTATCTGATTTAGCACTGGACGAGCTATAGGCTCAGGTACTGAAGCTTTATTAAGGTAAAGAATTCTAAGTAGGGGATCGCTGCTTTAGTCTAGTAAACTTGAAAAGCTGAGTTTTTCATACAAAGATTTCCAAATTTGTATGAGTAATAATAGTTACAATGCATACGACTAGTAGTGAGGTTTATAAACCTTGCCCAACAGTCAACGCATACAATGCTCCTAAAGTCAAATTTAGCAAAACAGGTAGCAGTTTCTATGTAGTAAGTCAATCACGCAGGGCAGAGTGGGTAAATGAGTAGTATTAATCGAGTCAGAGTTTATGAGTTGTCAAAGGAATTGGAGTTAGATACAAAAGATATACTGGCAGTATGTGAGCAATTAAACATTGCCGTCAAGAGTCATAGCAGTACAATTACAGAATCTGAAGCTGACCTTGTGCGCGCAGCAGCACCAGAGAAGACTTCTGCTGCATTGGAAAAAAATCAAAACAAGCATCAAGAGAGAAAATCCTCGCCAACTGTGAATCTAAAGCCAAAAGAATCCGTAAAAGAGGCGACTAAAGAGGCAGAGCCTAAGTCAGCCAAACAGCAAATCCTCACAGTCAGTAAACCTACTGCACAACTTCAGTCACCACCTGCCGCGATCGCGCCAGAACCTCTTGTTGCCCCAGTACAGCCAAAATCTCTAGAATCTTCGGAAGAACCTACTGTGCCGTTATCAAGCATTACTGCTCCTGTGGGTGATGAGATCGATCTCGATTTAAGTCGTAACGACATACCCGTGCAAATTACCACGCCTCCCAGCCGTCCTACTAAACCCATGTCTACGACTACAGAGGTTAAACCAGAGAGTATATCTGAGCCCAAACCAGAACCTAAAGTAGAATTAGATATCGAGCCGAAAGCGCCTGCAGTTCCACCCATCACAGCCAAACCACCAGCCGATCTCCAAACTGTGACATTAGAAGCAAAACCTCAAGAAATTAGACCTCAGCCCAGTAAACCTACAGAAATCAAGGCTCCAGAGTCAAAAGCTCCAGAAGCTAAAGTTAAGCCGAGTAAATCTGAAACCCCTGAGATTGTGAAACCAATGGTTGCGCCTGAGCGAAGCGATCGCACCAAGCAGTTTGTCGCCGTAAATAAGCCCGTACAGCCACAAGCTCCCCAGCCCAAAGCTAGTTCGCCGATCTCCAGTCAAGACTTAGTTTCGGTAAAACCTGCTGATAAACAAGCATCGGAGCATTCAGGTTCAGAGCATGTTGGCTCAGATAAACCGATTTCAGAAAAGGTTGTTTCAGATAAAGTCATCGCCAAGCCAAAGCTGGAGAAGCCTAAACTCAATCGTCCAGAACCTCAATCACCTAGCCGTTCCGCGCCAACGCGTCCTCAAATCAATCGTCCTACCCCTGTAAAAGACTCGGTTCTAATTGAGCGAGGCATCACTGGACCTAACGATCCAGCCCGTCCTTTGCGTGCACCTATGGCTCCCCCCATACGCCCCTCGGCAAATGCGCCAGAACGACCCATTACCAATGGCATCCGCAAACGGGATGAAGTTGGCACAGCAGTAATTCCGACGACACCCGAGTTACTTGAAAAGCCAATTCCAGCAAAGCTAGCAAAGCGTAATAAGACGAAGAAGGAAGACGAAGAGCAAGACTTGCTAGAGATGAAGGAAAAAGCTCGTCTTAACAAGCCCAAACGTTATCTGCGCGTACTTGAAGACGACGATGAGCTAATTGACGATCTAGATGGTGATGATTTATCTCAAGTGAGTTTATCGTTGGCGCGACCCACTGCTAGACCTAAGCAAGGTTTGCCCAAGTCTACGGTTTTCCCAGAAATCAAAATTGGTGGGGCAAAACTAGGTAGAAAGACCGCTAGTCGCGATCGCCGCTCTGTCCCTGAAGCACCACCCGAAAAGCCCTCCAAGATCACGCTCGATGACAGCATTACGGTACAGGAGCTTGCCGTTAAACTAATGCTGCCTGAAACCGATGTTATTCGCACGCTCTTCCTCAAGGGTGTGATGGTAAACATCAACCAAACCCTCGATATCCCTACGGCAAGTATGGTAGCGATGGAGCTAGGCTATGAAGTCGAGCAGGTTGCTGCCGCTGCCCCTGCGCGGAAGGTTACAGAGATGATTGAGGCTAAGGATCTCGACAGCCTGCAACGTCGTCCGCCTGTGGTTACGATTATGGGTCACGTCGATCATGGTAAAACTACATTGCTTGACTCCATTCGCAAGAGTAAAGTGGCACAGGGTGAAGCAGGTGGTATCACGCAACATATTGGGGCATACCACGTTGATGTCGGCGAAGGCGCACAAAAGCAACAAATTGTTTTTCTTGATACTCCCGGTCACGAAGCTTTCACCGCCATGCGTGCCAGAGGCGCAAGAGTGACGGATGTGGCAATCTTAGTGGTCGCTGCGGATGATGGCGTGCAGCCTCAGACGATTGAAGCGATTAGTCATGCCCGTGCTGCCAAAGTGCCCATTATTGTGGCGATTAATAAAGTCGATAAAATTGAGGCTCAACCAGATCGCATTCGTCAGGAACTGACTGAATATGGTCTGGTCGATGAAGAATGGGGCGGCGACACGATTATGGTTCCTGTCAGCGCGATCAGAGGTGAAAATCTCGATACCCTACTGGAAATGATTCTGCTCGTGACAGAAGTTGAAGATTTACAAGCGAATCCCAACCGTACGGCGAAAGGTACGGTGATCGAGGCTCACTTAGATAAGGCAAGAGGTCCCGTTGCGACCTTCTTAATCCAAAATGGAACTTTGCGCGTCGGAGATATTCTGGTAGCGGGTTCTGCCTTTGGTAAGGTACGGGCGATGGTAGATGACCAAGGCAAGCGCGTCGAAGCCGCTACGCCTTCCTTTGCAGTCGAGGTACTGGGCTTAAGCGATGTGCCTGCGGCTGGTGATGAGTTTGAAGTCTTTACCGATGAGAAGTTGGCTAGAGGAACGGCAGGCGATCGCGCTTCCTTGCAACGTCATTCACGCTTGCAACAGTCAATGGCATCGCGTCGTGTCACCCTTGGTACGGTATCCGCTAAGGCACAGGAAGGCGAACTTAAGGATCTCAATTTAATTCTCAAAGCCGATGTGCAAGGTTCTGTCGAGGCAATCTTGGGGGCTTTGGGACAACTACCACAACAAGAAATTCAACTACGGGTGCTTTTGTCAGCCGCAGGTGAAATCACCGAAAATGATGTGGACTTAGCCGCAGCCAGTGATGCTGTCATCATCGGATTCAATACCACAATGGCGTCTGGAGCCAGACAAGCCTCCGACGAGATGGGTGTAGATGTGAGAGATTACAACATCATCTATAAGCTACTTGAAGACATTCAAGGTGCAATGGAAGGTCTGCTAGAACCTGAGTTGGTTGAAGAACCCCTCGGTCAAGCTGAAGTTAGAGCCCTGTTCACAATTGGTAAGGGTGTGGTCGCAGGCTGCTATGTGCTGTCTGGCAAGTTAGTGCGTAACTGTAAGGTTCGCATTAAGCGCGGCAATGAGCTAGTGCATGAGGCTCCGCTTGATTCGCTGAAACGGATGAAGGATGATGCCAAGGAAGTTGCGGCTGGCTTTGAGTGTGGTATCTCTTTACCCAAATTTACCTCTTGGCAAGAAGGCGACATCATCGAAGCATTCCGCATGGTAACAAAACGCCGCACCTTGACGATGTAGTCATTGAATTACGTCAATTTCAAAAAAGAGAACTAGGAGTGACACTCCTAGTTCTCTTTTACTTTTTTGTGAAAAACTAATTTAGGAATGAGAATTAAATAACATCAAGTTTTGTAAGAGGTGTTAGTCGCAAGCCGTAACGCATCAATTCCCGACTGCGATGCGTTACGGCTTGCTAATAAATCCTAAGCAAGAGTTATGAGTTATTAATCCACGATCCTTAATTTGCTTTTAGCATTGCTTTTGGCTTAGGTTGTGGTGTTACCCCTGGCTGGGTAGTAGCAGGCTGACTTTTGAGCACATATTCAAAAGCTGTGCGGGATGGCACAAACTCAAAGCGATCGGCTTCAGGATTTGGTTTGTTATCCTTTGTCACCATAGAATCTAACACTTGGAACAGGGAAGTTACCTGAATCTTGGTGTCTTTGGCAACATCAGGTTGTTGTTGACGCGCGCGATCGATTAAGCCTTGCAGATCTTTTTGATCGAAGAAAAACGGTACGACTTGTTTGCCATTTTGTTCGAGCGTCAAAAGTCCTTGCCCATTGCCCTGAGCACCAGTAGCATAGAAAACAGGCACATTAGGAACTTGATCGGCTGGTTTACCTTGAGCGCTTAAGAGATTGCGGGCAGAATCAATACTGGTTTTGGAAGGGACAAATTGGAAAGCCACCTTTTTGCCTTTATTTTGCTCGGCTAGCTTAATTGCTTGGAACATGGAACCCGTACTGATCTTCGCCTTGCCACCTACATTTGGGTTTGAGGTTTTGAGCTGGTTCAACATTGCCTGAGCATCATCAGGGCTAAGGAAAAATAGCATCAACTGATCTGGATCTTCGGGCTTGCGTCCGGCTTGTTGGGGCAATGAGCCTAGTAGTGGCGCACCTTTATCATCAGTTATTGTGAAGATGGGAATACCACTCAACCGCTCTAGTGCCTGAGCTTCAGTCAAAGCATATGCTTTTAGATTTGCGATCGGACTGATGGCGATCGCCCCTGCTATGCTGACCACTGTAGCGAGCTTTAGCAAAGATTTCATCATGGACATACATCTCCTGTTCATTAATTGCGTTAAAGATACACGAATCGATTCGGTTTGTGAATTTAATTTAGGGTAGGTTTCAACTTCCCTTCGGCAAGCTCAGGTTGAAGGGCTCAACCCACGCATACTAAAGCTTCGACAGTGAGCGCTGAGCTGAACCGCAGCGTCGAAGCACACGATCGAGTACAGCTCATTTTGGATCTTTAGGTGAGGCAGGTTATTCCCTTAGCAAAAAATCAGTTTGTTTTCAAAATGGTCTTTTGATTTTTTCATCTTTTACGTTGTTAAGTCTGGTTGGCTGCTTTACCCTCTAGCCCTATCACTAATTTGTCTTGACTTCACGATAATAATTATAGTTCCTGATTTTAGACTTTGAATTTCTGGCAGGGAGATTATGGAGAATAGTTCTATGAATGAAGATTTTCTGGGTTTCGATCGGATTTTTGACGAACTTAACTACAGGCAGGCTCAGCGCACCTTGCGCGATCTCGTGCAAAATCTCGACCTTACTGCCAGAGAGCGCCAAGGGCTAGAACCCGAGCTTGAGGAGCTTCAGCAAATGCTAGATAAGCTAGAAAAGCAAGTTGTACAAATTGCTGTATTTGGCATGGTGGGGCGTGGGAAATCCTCAGTGCTGAATGCATTAATGGGCGAGCGCGTCTTTGAGGCTGGCCCCATTCATGGGGTAACGCGTACCAGTCAACGAGCAGACTGGCAGCTTTCGCGAGAATCTTTGGTCAGCGATCGCGATCGCGAAATTTTGCGGGCTTCGCTGAATGGTTCTGGGGAAACCCGCATCGAACTGATCGACACGCCTGGCATTGATGAAGTTGACGGCAATACCCGTGCAGAATTAGCGCAGCAAGTGGCGCAGCAAGCCGATCTGATTTTATTTGTCGTCGCAGGAGATATGACCAAAGTTGAGTATGAGGCACTCTCACAACTGCGATCGGCCAGTAAGCCCATGTTGCTGGTTTTTAACAAAATCGATCAATATCCCCCTCAAGACCGCATGGCAATCTATGCCAAAATTCGAGATGAAAGAGTGCGTCAGATTCTCTCAGCCGATGAAATTGTGATGGCAGCCGCTTCACCCCTAGTAGCAAAAGCCATCAAGCAGCCCGATGGCTCCTTTGAAGCGGAATTGGTTGCAGGGCAACCCCAAATAGATGATTTAAAGCTGAAAATCTTAGAGGTTCTCGATCGCGAGGGAAAATCGCTGGTGGCACTAAATAGCATGATGTTTGCTGACCTTGTGCAAGAGCGAGTCGTACAACGCAAAATGCTGATCCGCGACCAAAAAGCAAACCGTCTGATCTGGAATGCCGTAATTACTCAAGCCGTGGCGATCGCCGTCAATCCAATTACAGTGCTTGATGTAATCAGTACAGCGATCATTGATGTGGCAATGATTGTAGCCTTGTCTAAACTTTATGGCATTGATATGACCAATCGTGGCGCGATCGCCTTGATGCAAAAAATTGCGATTTGTATGGGAGGCATTGGTGCAAGCGAGCTATTGGCAACCCTAGGATTGGGGTCGCTCAAGAGTCTTTTAGGCATTGCAGCGCCCGTGACAGGTGGGTTAACCATGGGAGGCTATATCTCGATCGCGATTACACAGGCTGCCGTAGCAGGGGTATCCACCTACGCGATCGGTTTGGTAACCAAGGAATATTTAGCCAATGGTGCTTCGTGGGGACCCCAAGGGCCCAAAGCTGTGGTTAACCGCATTCTCGAAACCCTGGACGAGGCATCAATCCTGGCGCGGGTTAAAGAAGAACTGCGTGCCAAGCTAGATCTGAGCCGCATGGGGCGATCGCTATAACCAAAGAAAAGCTATTCAGGCGATTTATTTTGTTCCGAACTAAAATCTGCAAGGTAGTGTCGCACCAGGTGCAAACAATTGCGATCGTCTTCCGTACGCGTATAACTGAGAATATCGGCAATTTGGTCGAGCAGATCTAGCCCTCTTCCACCAGTTGCATTTGGATCGACGACTCTAGACAACGTCGCAATTTTTTTTTCTAGATCGAAGCCAAGACCAAGATCCCAAATTTTAAACTCAATCGATTGCTCTGTTAAAACTGCCTCTAGCCAAATGGGAGTTTCAGGGGGCATATCTTGATGAGCGTGACGCACAGCATTGGTAAACGCCTCTGCTAGAGCCGTTTGGCACTTCATCCAGTCCATTTTTGGAATAAAGGGACGATATAACTGGTTAAACCATGTTAAGACCCGGGATAATTCATCGAGATCAGTTGTTACTTGAAATTCGATTGTTATAAACACAGTTAAGCATCGAGACTGAATAAACTTAAAGAAGCCGTGCCTTAAAAAGTACTCAAAAAAACCTTTCTTGGTAAACTGAACCAACTGCATCATTATTGTATAAGCATTCTCACGCGATCGCTAAGTTCTTGACGAAACGAAAATAAATAACCGATCGCGCAAAAATCATGACACCTAACCAAACTGCTAGGCAAGCCAACAGTCCTTCATGATTGGGGCAGAGGCAGCAAAGTTTGTGCTGCCTAGCCATAGAGATAGCTTTTCTTGGCAAGAGGGTTGACCTAACATATTTAAGACATTACTGGAAGCATCCCTATTTCTGCAAGATGGTGCAGATTGTTGATGCAACCGTCGTTTGATAATGCCAGCACTTCATGGCAACAAATCGGGATTTGAGTTCCGCGCTAGAGACGGTCTTTCAAAAAGCTTTTTTGAAAATGGTATTCATTTACGCTCACGGGCACAAGATGAATAAGGCAATCGTCTTAATCTGCAATCACTTATTCCTGCGATCGCGATCGCAAAGCAAAGACGATACCAGTCACCTTCCCACAAAGCTGCTCCAAGTATATTGAGTTTATGGTCGAAAGATGTTGAGAGGACAAGGCGATGAATGTTAACAAGATCGTAGGCATACTCAAGTTCGCGGGTGTTTACCGTGGTTTTGGTATTGTGAAGGTCAAAACTGGAAACTACAAGGGAGCTGTTGTTGACTTCACGGAAGCCATTCGCCTTAACCCAAATTATATCGGAGCCTACATCGATCGCGGCTATGCCAAGGAAGCTTTAGGAGACTATACAGGCGCGATCGACGATTTCACCAAAGCCATCCAACTTGAGCCTAATGATGCTGGTGCTTATATCGATCGTGGCTATGCCAAATCCGAAGTCGGCGACTATACAGGCGCGATCGACGACTTCACGGAAGTAATTCGTCTCGAACCCAACGATGCCTATGCGTTTAACTCTTGTGGGTATGCAAAATACAAACTGGGGGACAAACTCGGTGCGATCTCAGATTACAACGAGGCAACGCGGTTGTTTAAACAGCAGGGGCAAAAGGATAATTATCGTTTGCTCGTCACCCTAATTGATAACTTAACCAGTCGAGATGACAGCGCCCAATACTCAAATACGATTGGATAATACCAATTCACTAGCAAAACAGCGATCTTAGATTCTCATTTGGAAGTGATGACAACACAATTGGAATAGGGGTCTCAGAATCTAAGGATCGCCAACCAGCATTTTTTGAAATTGTGCCTCAGTTAAAGAATTAAGAACATCCACCTTGTTGGGATCTTTGGTTGTGGCGATCGCGTAGGAAGCCTGTAAGAAAGGACGATACTCAGGACGATGGGCAAGATGGGTTTCTAGCATAGCTAAATAGAAAATGCGATCGTATTCGTCCAAGGCTTCTACATCTTTCGAGGGAACGAACAAAGCGATCGATGGTGCCAAGGTGCGAAGGAAGGATTGTACGTCGAACACATGACCTACTCCTTTCGCTAGTAAAAGATAACGCTCGGAATTTTTAAGCCAAGTAAAGGGTTCCACCTGTTCGAGCACGATCGGCGCGACGGCATCATCACTACTGGCAAAGATCGCTACAGGAATCTCGATCTGACTCAATCCTGATGCTCCCAAAATACTGCTATCAATGGGATTGACGACAATCACTAACTTAACGCGATCGTCTTTAAAATTATAGGCTTCGCGGGGCAGTTTTAAAGCTTCGCACTGTATAAGCAGAGAGGCATTTGTACCGTTAAAGCCCTTCGCACATTCTTTTGTCAGTTGCTCGAAATCAATCCTTGCCCCTGCCACCATCAAAGCGGTGTATCCCCCAAAGGAATGCCCCATCACTGCCACTTGCTGAAGATTAACGCGATCGGGATAGCGCCTTCCCATCTCGTCCAAGATAAAGCGAATGTCTAGGGGGCGATCGACAAATTCATTCACATCAAAGATTTCTTTTTTATACCCTTTGAGTAAATTCTCGACTTGCACGGAATCACTACCGGGGTGTTGTGGTACGGCAGCCACAAACCCATAGGAAGCAAAATGTTTGGCTAAATCGGCAAAATGTTGGCGATTAGAAGCCAATCCATGGGATAGAATCACCACGGGTGCAGGTGCGGAGAGTCCCTGTGGTAAGTAGAAATCCACTACCAAAGAGCGGTTGCGGCGGCTATCTTTTAAGGTGACTGTTTCTACTTTATAAGAAAATTTGCCGGGTTGCCCGAGGTTTTGTGCCTGTAATTTCGTGAGATCGATCGCTGGCTCTGATTGGGCTTGCAGCGCAGATAATTTTCCAATCGCGGCGATCGCACCATTGGTCTGCTTCACCAATTTCTCGATTTTTGAGGCAGTTGTAAAGATTTCATCGGAGTTGAGCCGAATTTCATCTGTGGGGAAAAATTTCAAAAAGTTGACAGCCGTTAATCCTTCTGGATCGGAAGCAGCCAAGATCAGGGCAGCGCGAATGGCAATACTTCCATTCTGTTTGTTTCCTGCCAGAATATGTTCGCCCATGTAGTCGAGAATTTGCACCCCAACCGAGGAATAAAAGAATTGAGCGACCTGAAGGGGCTTAACATCTGCTCTGAAATTCAGGTATTCTCGAATATATTTCCTATCTTCATTCGTGGCAATGCGACTCAAATAGGAGTCCAACTCATCTCCAACTTTTCCTTCCTTGGCAAATGTGGCTAGCTCGCGAACGGATATTCCTAAGTCGAGAGGACCAAAAGACACCTTAATCCGTTCTGCCCCATGTACGGGTAGCGTGGCACAGGAAATTGGAATAAAGCTGAGAAGGAGAGAGCTAAATAAATTTCGCCATCTCATGTTAAATTTTGAGATCTTGTCTTTTGCGACGCTCTTTGCTGACCTTTGCGTACCTAGCCAACTAGAAATCATATTTTTTTCGCAATAAAGTCACTTAATTCTAACACAGAAGCTTTTACACATCCAAATTTGCCAATTTTTTAGAGCTTCAATTCGGTTTGAGTTGCGTAGCCGAGATGTCGCCATGCGGCGGCAGTTGCCACACGCCCTCTGGGGGTGCGATTGATATAGCCAATTTGCAAAAGATAGGGTTCGTAAACATCTTCTATCGTCTGCGTATCCTCGCCCGTAGCCGCCGCCATCGTGTCTAGACCGACGGGACCACCGTTAAAGTTCTCAATCATCACCGTCAGTAATTTGCGATCGATCCAATCCAATCCCTTGGGATCGACGTTAAAGAGTTCTAATGCAGCTTCAGCGATCGCTTCGGTAATTTCCCCATTGGCTTTGACTTCAGCATAATCGCGCACGCGCTTGAGCAAACGGTTAGCAATTCGAGGTGTGCCCCGCGATCGCGCTGCAATGGCGGTGGCTCCCAATTCGTCAATGGGGGTTTGCATGATTTGGGCGCTACGCAACACGATCTGGGCGAGTTCGTCTACCTCATAGAACCGCAGATGTTGCACAAAGCCAAAGCGATCGCGGAGCGGTGAAGACAAAGCCCCAATCCGAGTAGTTGCACCGACCAAAGTGAATTTTGGCAATGGCAAACTGCGAATTCTTGCCGATTGTCCTTTTCCAATTGTGATATCGAGGCGATAGTCCTCCATGGCAGGATAGAGAATTTCTTCCGTAACGTGCGGCAAGCGATGGATTTCATCAATAAATAGAATGTCTCCTGCTTGCAGCGAAACGAGTAAGCCTGCCACATCACGGGGACGTTCTAGGGCTGGTGCAGAGGTGATTTTGCACTGTACGCCCATTTCCTGCGCAATAATCAAGGCTAACGAAGTCTTTCCTAAACCCGCAGAACCATAAAACAAAAGATGATCGAGCGCAGAAGAGCGAGATTTAGCCGCTGAAATCGCGATGTGTAGGAGTTCTTTCAGATCTTTTTGCCCGATATATTCCGCAAGACTCTGAGGGCGAATACTAATCTCAACGGAAGCAGGCGTTGATTCGGCAAGTTTCTCTTCGGGACTGGCAACGGCTTGTAATAGGTCTAATGACTTTTGCTCTGGTTCATTTTGAGGAGGATCCTGTTGAGACTTGTTTGAGGAAGATTTAGAGATATCCGTTCGCGAAGTATTGGAATCCGCACCGCGACTGGGTGGTTTGCTGTCTTTATCCCCTTGTTGATTGCGATTACCACCACTAGAAGAAATTATTGCCATAGGTGTCTTTACTCATTGTGTGCGCGAAATCTCTTTGCTTTAATCTTTAAATCACACCTGCTAGTCTGTTTGCCAATATCGCTGTTGCTTGTACGTCTATCTTACCGAACTGTCCTCACAAACTGTCAAAGCGCTTCTCTTAATAACAAACAGAATAGTAGTACAAGCCATGAATTATTTCCTTTTGGTAATCACAAAATAGCGATCTATGACCTTTCAATCCGCACATAATTTCACCGAGTCTCTCAGCTTTGAGCAAGCGATCGCTTACACAGAAAAACTTCTAAACCAAACAGATCTGACTGATGCTGATTTGCAGGCTGAAATTGCGAACTTAGTAACCACTGAAAATGGGGCAAGAGGCTTTTTTGTGTGCTATCTCACGGGTGATTGGCAACTGGCAGATCGTCCCAGTGAGGGAATTGTGCGGGCTTTGCAGTCAGTGCCTGAGCCAAGTGCAGAATTATTGGTTAAAAATCTTGCCATGTCTACGGCAATGGCGATCGCCCATCGACGCATCGACAATGACCCCCAAGCGCAAGGCTCCGATCGCGTGGCAAAACGCACTGCTCAATTGATCGCGTTGCTTAATCTTGACGAAATCGATCGGCTGGCTAAGCTCATGTATGCCTCAGCCCAGATTGATGAAACCCAAGCCGATCGTGGTGACAAATATAGTGCTTTTTTGAAAAAATGGGGCTACGATCGAGAGCAAATGGAGGCTATTCAAACAGCGATCGCTGCCATCCTTAAATAAAGTTTGCACGAAATTTACATTGCAAATTCACGTTACAATTAGATCGCTTGAAGCCTTGCGTGTAAGGAGGCATGAGGTATATAGGAATTTAGATTTTATTCAGCAATTTGGGGCTAGGTGCAGATGGATAGTACTAACAAAAGTACAGGTGAAAGTACAGGTGAAAGTACACATTCGACAATCAAAAAGCCCTTCGGCAGTTCTGCTTGGCTGAGAAGAAATTTCCTGCCTTTAGCGATCGCGCTGCTTACCTTTGCCCTGATTTTGGTTGACTCTTACGAAAACGTTAAAGATATTCCTAAAATCGTTGTAGAGCCAGTTACTGACAACGAGCAAATGTTGGCAAGGGTCTTGATCTCAGAAGCTTCAATTGGCAATAAGAGCGAGCGGCAAGCGGTGGGTTTAACCGTGATCAATCGCATGAAAAAGACTGGCTCTAAGAATGTTCAAGAGGTTGTCAAGGCTGGAAACTTTTATCACTATGCGATCGATCAAGATCCCAGTCTCTATCCTGAATATGCGGAACTGGCAAAACAGCTTCTTGCTGGTAAAATCCGTGATTTTACTGGGGGTGCTACCCACTTCTATTCCCCCTATTCCATGCCCAAGAAAGGTGAGAAAAATCATGGATTTGATTGTGAAGGTGGATTTGTCAGATACACACACCCAGAAACCAATAAGCCAGTGCTGATTTGTACGCCAAGCTGGAGCAAAACTCTTCGTTATATCGATCTCGTACAAGTCGGAATTCGTCCCTATTATTTTGAATTCTTTGCTGAATAGATTTCTACCTGCTTAGAGCTGAACAAAGTTTGAGTCGGGAATATCGGGAATATTGGCTTCGTCTTCATCAATATTTTCTACGTAGAAAATATTGATGTGAAAGTCTTTCGTGAGTAGTGTCCCACAAGAAACTTGGAGACTCGCGTTAACATACCTACACTCAGCTAAATGAAGATATGCTGAGTACAGAATGAGCGTTCGATCGGTAAAACTTTATGTAACTCCTATCTCGATCGCAGATCGGCTTAAGGATCTAAAGCGATGATGTAAGGGTCAAGAAAACGCAGATACCTCACTGCGAAATCGGTTAACTCACTAACTACTACATCGTTCGGAGACCCAAGATGAAACTCACTTCCTTATTAGCTACTACCGCGATTGCCAGTATTGTTTCCATGTCCGCAGTTCCCCTACAATCCTTTAATCCTAATTCTTATCAGGCATCAGCTCAAGAAATTAAGATTGCAGCAGAGCTGACTTCTCAGCAAAAGATCGATCGACTTACCGAAGTCAAGGGTAAGCCAGGTAGCGGCGATTTGTTACGTAAATTGTATGCCAAAGACCTAACTCCCGTAGGTATTCAACCAGGTGGTGCAGGCATGGTTGTGAACTTATACAGTAAGGCAGATGATACGACCATCGCTCTCTGTACGGTCTACGACGTGATCGTAGCTGTTAAGAAAGGTTTGATTCCTACCTTCAATCCCAATGAAGTGAAGTAAGTTACTCAGATCTGGTTTCCCTAACACTCTTATACCAATTTCTCTTGAATTTGCAACAGATCGGATTTTGTGTTTCGCGCAGAGCGCGGTCTTTTCAAAAAGATGCGTTGCATCATTTTTTGAAAATGGTATTAGGGATTTGGGATCGATAATCCTCTATAACAGTGATTCAGCGTCTGGATCCTGCTCTTCAAAAATATTTTTGAAACCCTCTTCCTTTTTGGGAGAGGGTTTGGGGTGTAATGGAACAAACGAAGTCTGGAATTAAATGCGAAGTTATGAATATTGATAGGCGATCGCAAAATTTAATTGGTATCTTAGATCGAGATTTTTAAGGAAAGTACCGCGATCGCAAAATCATTGGCACAGCAGTTGCTTTACGATGTACTTACTTTCTAGATATAACGGTAAACTCAGTTTGGAGCATTCTCAAATCAAAACCGTATAATTCTTAAAGTTTGTATGCAGACATATTTATGCTTTCAATGGTTGACAACGAGCTAATAGTTGAAGATCTGCTGGAATTTGCTGATGAAACCGATCGAGTTTCACCACAAAATCTAGAGTGTTGGAAAGTCCTGATCGTCGATGACGAGGTCGAGATTCATAACATCACGCGGCTAGCTTTAGACGATTTTATCTTTGATAACAAAAGGCTAAGATTCCTGAGTGCCTATTCGGGCGTAGATGCTCGTCAAGTTATGCTAGACCATCCTGATGTTGCCGTCACCTTGCTTGATGTGATTATGGAATCTGATGATGCAGGTTTGGTAACAGCGAAATATATTCGTGAAACCTTGCAAAATCGAGCTATTCGAATCATTTTGCGAACAGGACAGCCCGGACAAGTACCCGAACGACAGGCGATCGTAGACTATGATATTGACGATTACAAAGCTAAAACAGAATTTACTTCACAAAAGTTATTCACAACCATTATTACGGCACTGCGATCGTACAAGGCTTATATTGCCTTAGAATCGATTAATCATGAGTTAGAAAAGCGCGTAGAAGATAGAACTATCAAATTACAGGAAGAGATTGAGAAGCGTAAGCAAGCAGAAGATGTACTCTCTCAGTCTAAGTCCCTACTGGCTAGCATTTTGGATAGTTCGCTTGATGGTATCGTCGCCCTAAAATCTATTCGCGAACCGATAACGGGTAAGATTGAAGATTTCTGTTGCCTTGCGAGCAATCAAATCACCGCTAGAACATTTGAACGCCGTTGCGAAGATTTAATCGGTGAGTTGGTTCCAAGAGATTTATTTACGCTTCTCGATCCGCAGCTTTTCGAGCGCTTTGTGGAGATCGTCGAGACGGGCGAACCGCTAGAAAGAGATTTTTATTACCCATGGAGGGAATCTTGCTGGTATCAGTTTGTCGCGGTAAAGTTAGAAGATGGTCTGGCGATTACAGTCCGAGACATTACTGGTCGCAAACAGATCGAACTAGCTCTACAATCAGCAAACCAGAAACTCGAAGCTTTGGTGAATTTTGATGGTTTGACACAAGTCGCTAACCGTCGTTGCTTTGACACTAGACTACGAGAAGAATGGAAGCGCTTAGCGCGAGACCAGCAAACGCTTTCTTTAATTCTCTTCGATCTCGATTCATTTAAGCGATTTAATGACTTCTACGGACACCTTGCTGGGGATGATTGTCTGATCCAAGTAGCACAGGCAGCACGCAATTCTGCTCATCGAACTTCTGATTTAGTAGCGCGCTACGGTGGCGAGGAATTTGTAGTGCTTCTTCCCAATACTAGTATAGAAGGAGCCATTACGGTTGCAACCCGTATTCAGGAAATGATTCAGGCTTTAGCGATTCCCCACGAGAGATCTGAGGTAAAGTCATTTGTCACAGTCAGTTTGGGAATTGCCTCACTTGTACCCTCAATGCAAATTCAGCCAGATATATTGATTGGTCAGGCAGATTGGGCATTATATCAAGCAAAACAACAGGGACGCGATCGCTACTTCGCGAGCAGTCCCCCTCTGGGTTAAGTGCTCGGCACTCCAATGCGTATTAGGATAGACGAACAATTCAAACGAATCCCGATCTAGCTAATTTCTATGACCTATTACATTGCCCCAAAGTTTTTAGACAAGCTTGCCGTTCATATTACCAAAAATTTTATGAATTTAGTGGGCGTACCCGTCCCGTTAATTTTGGGCGTACATGGGAATAAAGGTGAGGGGAAGTCATTTCAATGCGAGCTTGTACTCGAGCGTATGGGCATTGTACCCGTACGTATGTCTGGGGGAGAGCTAGAAAGTCCAGATGCTGGCGATCCTGCCCGACTAATTAGATTGCGCTATCGTGAGGCTGCTGAGCTGATTAAGGTGCGGGGCAGAATGTGCGTGCTCCTGATCAACGACCTTGATGCTGGGGCGTGGCGGGTAGATGGCACCACCCAGTACACGGTGAATACGCAATTGGTCAATGCCACACTGATGAATATTGCCGATAATCCCACCAGCGTGCAGTTGCCAGGTAGTTATGACATGAACCCGATTCGGCGCGTCCCGATTATTGTCACAGGAAACGACTTTTCTACACTCTATGCTCCCTTGGTCAGAGATGGGCGTATGGAGAAATTTTATTGGGAGCCCGATCGCGACGATCGCGTTGGTATTATAAGTGGCATCTTTGCTGCAGACGAATTATCTCACCGAGAAATCGAAAATCTGGTCGATCTATTTCCGCAACAATCGATTGATTTCTTTAGCTCTCTGCGATCGCGTCTCTATGACGAACAAGTACGACAATTCATTCAAAAAATTGGGCTAGAAAATCTATCACTACGCATCGTCAATAGTACAGAGCCACTTCCAGAGTTCCGTAGACCAGACTTTAATTTCCATACCCTAAAAACCTTTGGAGAAATAATGATGTCAGAATCCCGACGGGTACAACGCAAACTCGTCGATCAATACTTTCCCATCTCTAAAAATTAGCGAATAGGGATTCAGTCAGCGAGTACAAATCGATTTAGGCTAAGAACTGAATCCTAAATGAAGATCTTCGTTCTTTTCGTGCAAGATTAACCAAAGGTTAATCTTTGGTTATTGTTTGTAGGTTGCGTTTCCTTTTGGAGGCTACCATTATAGAGATTTAGAGATCTGTTTTTGGGGCTCAAATACCAGTGCAAAAAAACGTTTTGTTAGTTCAGCTTTCTGAAGCGCAAGGAAAACTTTGGTATGAAATGCTCACATCCCATCAGTATGACGTGACTTGGGAGTCTCCTAATACCGATCTTTTACAGTTGCTAGAGCAAATGCAACGAGAAGGTAATAAAATGCCCGATGCGATCGTTGCAGATATTGGTTTGCGAAATACAGGCTCGTCGATACTCCTAGCAAGTTCTCTTTGTCGATGGTGCTTGGAATGTCATCCAGCCACAATCGTGATTTTGACCAATCCCCGACAAACGCAAATTCGTCAAGTAGAGCAACGTTGGGCGATTCGACAGGGGGCTTCCGACCTTTTGCCAAGACTCGATCTACAGAACTGCGATACCCAACTAGCCTTGATTGCTGAACTTCTTAAGAGCGAGCATATACAAAAACCATTGAAAAAAGGGATCGTCTTACCCCATGGCATTGACCCAAACAAAGAAAAACAAAATGAGGTAGATGAGATTAAAAATATTAGGAAATTTGCCACAGATGAATTAGCTCGAAAGATGTCACTCATTCCCCTCATGGTTATGTCTGGCGGTACAAATAGCGATACTGCCTCGACTGCTTTAAGCAATCAAGTTTCTTTAGACTTAACTCTCCAAGAGATGAAGCTGTATGACTTTGCGATCGAACTTGAGAGTCACGGATCCGTGGTGAGAAAAGTCTTTAAAGAAAACCCACGCTTGCCAGGAGTAATTGTGCTTAATCGCGGCATTTATGCAGGGATGATTTCTCGAAAGCGATTCTTAGAATTTTTAAGTCGTCCCTATGGACTGGAACTATACAACAAAAGACCGCTTCGAGTTCTATTTGAACAACTCAACCCAGAATTTTTAGTTTTGCATGGCAATATCTCGGTTGTTTTAGCCATGCAAAATTGCTTGCAAAGACCGCAGCATGTAATCTACGAGCCGATCGTGGTTCGATTGGAAGGAGGTATACACAAATTACTGGACGTGCACGATCTGTTTTTGGCGCAGTCGCAAATTCACGAATTGGCGACCCAACTGTTACGAGAACAAACCCAAGACCGCATGATTCAAACTGATAAAATGGCAAGTCTGGGTCAGATGGTAGCTGAGATTTCCCATGATATTCGCACGCCAGTAAATTTTATTTATGGCAATATGGACTACCTTGCGACCTATACCGAGCGACTCATCCAGATATTGTCTACCTATGAAAGCGAACTACCTCAACCTTCCCCAAAAACCATCGATCTAAAAGAAGAAACGAACTATGAGTTTATCAAGACAGATCTTCCCAAAGTCATTAAAAGCATTCGATTTGGTAGCGAACAATTGATGCGTCTGGTAAGTGGGTTACAGAGCTTTTCGCGCACCGATAAGCTATCCCTACCCAGCGATATTGATGTCAACGACTGCATCGAAAGCAGCTTAATGATTTTAGACTCTCGACTTAAAAATATTCACGTAGTCAAGAGTTATGGTGAGTTACCTTTAATTCAAGGTTTTCACAGCCAACTCATACAGGTGTTTTTAAATCTCATTGGCAATGCCACAGATGTACTCCTGAGTTTAACGAATCAACCCTCGGCTTCTTCCAAGACTGACTTTCCCGATCTTTATAATGAGCAGCAAACATCTAATGAGATAGGAAAAGAGGGTTCTACTTCTTTGCTAGAACCAGAACCTTGGCATCCTAAGATCGAAATATCTTCATCGCTGGGTAGCTTGGAACAAAATCCAGAAGCTGATTCTACCGAGACAAGTACGCAATGGATATCCGTTAAAATCGCTGACAATGGCTCTGGAATTCCTGAGGAAATTCAGGGGCGCATCTTTGAAACTTTTTTTACAACAAAGGGAACAGGGAAGGGAACAGGCTTAGGATTAACGATATGCCATCAGATTGTTACTGAAAAACATAAAGGAAAGCTCAACCTGCGATCGCCTTACTATGCTGGTTCTCTTTTAACCATGGGCACTGAATTTGAAATTCTTTTGCCAGTCGATCTTAACTTGGTAGTAAGGCATGATTAAAACGATCTGGTTGGAAGATCGATCGAAAACCGTCGATTTCGGTAAATTTTTAGATTAACTAAAATTTATCGTGCGATCGCGATAAACCAACTTTATTAAGCTTACCCTAAATAAAATTGGCATGACAGCAACTGAAAGTACGGGACTAAAGTCCGATCGCTAAACATAAAAATCATGGAACCCATTCGCATTTTCTATTTTTCGGATGTTCTCTGCATTTGGGCTTATATTGCCCAGATTCGGCTCGATGAATTGAAAACAACCTTTCAAGATCAGATCTCAATCGATTATCACTTTGTATCTGTGTTTGGGAATGCCCGTGAGAAATTAGAGAATCGTTGGCGCGATCGCGGGGGCTTACAAGGATATAGCAATCACGTTAAAGAAGTAGTTGAAAAGTTCAATCACATTACCGTGCATCCAGATATTTGGACGCAGGCAGTTCCAGCTTCTTCGACCTCCTGTCATTTATTCCTTCATGCCGTTCGACTTTTAGAAAGTAAGGGTATCGTCGAAAAGCAAGAAAAGGTTTTTGAAAAAACAGTTTGGGCATGTCGGGAAGCCTTTTTTACGAAACTCGCAAATATTTCCGATCGCAAGGTTCAATTTGCAATCGCTAGGGAATTGGGACTGCCGATCGCCGCGATCGAGGAGCAGCTTGACAGTGGTGATGCCTACGCACAGCTATCGAAAGATTTTGAATTGAACAAAGAGCATACCGTTACGGTCAGTCCAACCCTAATTTTTAATGAAGGACGACAACGACTCAACGGCAATGTGGGATATCGCGTCATCGAAGCGAATATCCGCGAGTTGCTACACAATCCCCCAGGAGAGCTTTCTTGGTGCTGAACGAACGCAGGGGATTCTTTACCTTCGCGTCTGTTTAGGATGCCTGCAATTCCTCTAGGCGCAATAGCACCTCATTGCTATGAATTGTAGGATTTACATCAAGGAAGCGATCGCGTAAGACTCCATCAGGATCGACAATAAAGGTGTGGCGAGAAGACATAAAGCCCATCCACGAGCCATAGGCTTTGCTAACCGAACCATCGGTATCTGCGAGGAGCGGAAATTGCAATCCCTCGGAATCGCAAAACTCTGCGTGGGAATCTACAGAATCCGCACTGATGCCTAAAATCTGGGTATTTTTGATCGAATATTGGGTCGAGTCCTGTTGAAACCTTCTTGCCTCCAAGGTACAGCCCGTGGTGAAGTCCTTGGGATAAAAATAGATCACCACCCACTTTCCTTTAAAGTCAGATAGCGAGATTTTGCCTGACCCCGTATTGGTCGGCAAGGTAAATGCAGGGGCAGGCTGGTTAAGAGTGGGTTGTTTACCACCCAAAGCATAGGCTGGAGCCTGTGCGATCGCTGCACTTCCAAACGCAAACACAACTGTGAGATTCAGGCAAATCAAGAAGCCTAGACAAAACTTCACAAGGAATTTGTAAGAACTGAGAGCAAACATGCGATCGCTAGGCATAGTGAATCATTAGTTAGGCGATTGTGTGGGCGCTGGAACTGTAGAGGGCTTTGGGGCAATCTCACTCACTGGCTTAGGATTAGCTGGTAGCGTAGAGGAGGGCTTAGGTTTTGCGTTGGGTGGCTGGGGTTCCTTAGATGGCAAAGGCGTAGGAGCTGACTGAACAGGTTTAGTTTGCAGGTTAGAAAAGAAACCTTGCATTTTATTAAATCCCCAATAGGCAGTGCCACCCATGATCGCCAACAGCACACCGACCGTTACCAAGGTCTCAACGATCGCAGGAATACCATAATAGGTACGATAGGGATCGAGCTTTGACAGATGATCTCTCTCTCTAGCGGCGAGCGGACGACGAAAACGCAACCGCTGATCGTCTAACTTTTCTAGCAAAATCCAGCCCGATCGCGCTTCCTCTATGCAAACTTGCCTGAGCGTTTTGCGATTGCGAAAGCCCCCCGTATTGGTTCGCAAAATTTTAAATTCCCAGCCTTTTTGCTGTTCGCTAGGCGAATAGGACTCATAACGCGTGAGATTTTCTTCTTCCTCAATCTCATCGTTTTGCTTGTTGCGTTGATACGCCCGAAATATATTGTTGATAATCACAGCCTGAATCCCTACGTCGAGAACCAATATACTCATGATTAGTGCATTCATGGTAAGCACCTTTGACTATGCTACTAATCCATTATTGCCAAAGTGTAAACGAAAAGTCTTGATTTGCATCACTAAATCCTGAGCTGTATTTTTGATGATAGTGTAGCCCTATCCGACCAGATCCGATCGCCAAATGCGAAACAGATGACAAAAAATGGTAAACCAAGGGTGAAAATTTCCGATCTGCTGCTAAAAGCAGGATGTTATCATGCTTAGCTGTAGTCTTTATAGATTGGGTCTAGAGGCATGAATACCTTTACTTTGATGGCTGAAATTGTGACCGAGCCTGAACTGCGACGTACACCAGACAATCAAAATGCGATCGCATCGTTTTTAGTCCAGTTTGATGGCTCGCGAGCTGATGAAAGTCCCTATCGCCTCAAGGTCGTGGGCTGGAATAACCTCGCCGACAATATCATGGAGCAATATCACAAAGGCGATCGCGTCGTGATCGAGGGTCGCTTGCGCATTGAAAGCTTTGACAAAGGCACTTATAAAGAAAAACGCACAGAACTAACTGCTCAACGCATTCACAATTTAGGCAGCGTCAATCTCGGTGCAGGTGGGGCTAGCAGCACAGCCAGCAGCTTTAGTAGTTCTAGCAGTCAAGCCACCGCTCAGCCTAGTAGTACTAGCAGCAAACCCCCAAGCAAAGCTGCGAGTAAAGCCGCCCCATCTGCATCTGTGCCGATCGCAGCTCCCCCCCTTGATAACGAAGCCCAGTACGACGACATTCCTTTCTAGCTAGATCTTGATGATGAGGTGGTTGAGCAAAGTCGAAACTACCTCATCATCACTTAAGAACATTTCTTGTTTCAAAATTACCCCACCCTAGCCCTCCCCTTGCAAAAGGGAGGGAACAAGATATTTCCAGTCTTCCCCCTACCCTGCGGGAAGTCGCTTCGCGGCTGGTGCAAGGGGGAATTAAAGGGGGTAAGTCCGACTTATGCTTATACCATGGTAATTTCTTGACTAGAAATCTCCTAAGACCAGATTACACCCGTTAAATTGGCTTCCTCAGTGATGGTTCCGAGCATAGTGACATCAGCAAGCTTAGCTTTGGTAAGGTTTGCTTTACATAAGTTAGCTTTAGAAAGATCGGCTCCATTGAGGTTTGCCCCCGTAAGGTTTGCCTCGCTCAGATCTGCCTCGCTGAAGCTAGCGCCATATAGGTATGCATAGCTAAGATCGACTTCACTGAGATTTGCCCTCGTTAAATTAGCCCCATTTAAGGAAGAGCGACTTAAATCAGCCCGATGCAAAATCGCTTCGGTCAGATTTGCCCCAAATAACCTTGCCTCAGACAAAATGGCATCGCTGAGATCGGCTTTCACTAACTTCGTATTTCCGAGGTTAGCGCCATTCAACTTTGCCCTAGGCAGTTTTGCCTTATTTAAAATTGCTTTATAGAGATTAACCCCATAGAGCTTGGCTTCAGTTAAATTTGCCTCACTGAGATCGGCTTGCCCCAAATCGGCGCCACTCAAATTTGCTCCGATTAGAGTGGCGCGATAGAGCTTCGTGCCGTTGAGATCGGCTCCGTTTAATTTGACTTTGCGAAGGTCGGCTCCGTACAGACTGGCTTCGCTCAAGTTAATACCACTTAAATCTGCATGGCTGAGGTCGGCTCCATTCAGGTCGGCTTTACTGAGGTTAACCCCTGTAAAATCTCGTCGTCCTTCCTTGTATTTTTGGATCAGTTCGTTTACTTCCATAGCTTATTTGCGATTTCTACAAATCTCATTTTGAAATTGGGACAGATCGGGATTTGAGATCCGAGCTAAACACAGGTTTTGGTAAATGGCATTACTCCATTTCCTGTTCTTGCTCTTTCTTTTTTGCTTCTTGCCATTCCGCTTCTAGGGCTTCTAAAATTTCTTGCTCTTGTTCGACAAAATCTGCTTCACTAATTTCTCCTAGATCGAAGCGAAGCTGGAGTGTCGTCAGTTTCTTTTGTAAATTTTCCGTTCGATCTAATTCGGCTGAAGCGCGTTCGTCGATTTGTTCAGCAATCCAAATTAGGCTATCAAGCGGCCAAGTGAGTAGCTGCCATACCATAGGGAAATTCCATATATTTGCTTGAGCTTGTACAACCTTATCCTAGAGTTGTGGTTACTGTTACTTTAGTTTCTATGTTGAGTCAAGTCTATCAATATGGGTTGCGTCCCTGGTTGTTTGCCCTCGATCCTGAAATGGCTCATCGTTTGGCGATCGCGGCCTGTCAAAAGGTCAGCGAATTAACCCCTTTGCAAGCGATCGTTCGTGCTGCCTGCCAATATCAACATCCTTGCTTGCAACAAAATCTCTGGGGCATTCAATTTCCTAACCCAATTGGTTTGGGCGCAGGCTTTGATAAAGATGCAGTGGGTATAGGGGCTTGGGCTAGCTTTGGTTTTGGCTTTGCAGAGGTAGGAACGATTACAGCCCACGCTCAAACGGGCAACCCCAAACCGCGCCTATTTCGCCTACCTGCCGATCTGGCTATCCTCAATCGCATGGGGTTTAACAATCGCGGAGCGGCACCTACTGCTGCCTATTTAGCGGAATATTTCGATCGCCAAGATTCCCGCACAAAATCCACTGTGCCCTTAGGTATTAACCTCGGTAAATCAAAAATTACGGCTTTACAAGATGCAAAGGACGATTATCTCCAGAGTTTTCGTTTGCTGAAACAGTTTGGCGATTATTTTGTGGTGAATGTGAGTTCCCCAAACACCGTTGGGCTGAGAGATTTGCAAGCAGCAGACCAGTTAGGGGGGATTCTCGCAGCACTTCAGTCAGAGAACGATCGCGCCCTACCCATCCTCGTCAAGATTGCGCCCGATCTGAACGATGCCGATATTCACGCGATCGCGGCTGTCTGCCAATCTAACCAGGTGGCTGGGATCGTTGCCACAAACACCACGATTAGCCGTCAAGACCTCAAAACAAGCATTACCCCCATCACGGGTAAAGCGATCGCAGACGAAGCAGGGGGTATTAGTGGAAAGCCATTACAGCAGCGATCGACGGAAGTAATCCGCCTAGTTTGGCAAGCTACAGAAGGCAAGATGCCAATTGTGGGGGTGGGTGGAATCTTTACCGCAGAGGATGCTTGGCAAAAAATTATTGCTGGGGCATCTCTCTTGCAGATCTATACGAGTTGGGTATATCAAGGGCCTTTGGTCGTGCGCGAAATTCTCAGCGGTTTAGTCCAAAAGCTTGAGGCTGAAGGGCTAGAGCAGATTTCTCAAGCAGTTGGTTTGGCGCATCGCGAAATCAAGCAACATTCGTAATTCGGAGCGCGACCGTGAACTAGATTTTCATTCCATGTCGAGAAAATCCACCTTACCCGTTGCCAATCGGTAATAGGCAGGTACAATTTTCAGGGTTCCAGTCATCCCCTCGTGGGACAAAATGGGATCTGTCGATTGGAGCGCTTTTACCATCAGATTTACGTGAGCTTTCACGGTATTGGTAACCACATCGCCCCCTACCTCCTGACCAGCCTTTACCGCAGGCTCAATGTAGCTAATGAGGGAATTGAGTTTCCCCTCGGAAAAGGCATGTTCGATCGCAGCCATCACTGCACCACATCTCTCATGCCCCAGTACTACAACGAGTCGCGTGCCGAGATGCTCGACTGCAAACTCAATACTGGCAATCACGGCATCGTCAGCAATATGTCCTGCAACCCTGAGCACAAATAGATCGCCAACACCCTGATCGAAAATTAATTCAGGCACGACGCGAGAATCAGCACACCCCAATACGATTGCAAAGGGATGTTGGGCAACGGAGAGATCTACCCTGCGTTGGGCTCCTTCATGGGGATGCTCGACATGATCGAGAACGTAGCGATCGTTGCCTTCCTTTAGCTTTTGTAATGCCGCTTCAGCAGTCAGGTTATGAACCGTATAGTAGGTTTGATGTGCAGCGATCATAGGTAATGAAGAATAGAGCCATGCCCAACGCTAGCAAGCCTGCTTCACTTAAAAAGTAATGCACAAGACATATGCATCCCTGTGGCTAGGGAATATGTTGAGATCGTGACCAAGAATTCGCTATTCGGACATCGCGTAGGGGCAATTCATGAATTGCCCCTACGCGCGAATCATGAATTGCCACTCCCTACTTCAAGTACTGAACTTCGCAGTATTTCGTCCAGTTTGAACTTTTTTCGGTGGATTGGGGGATTTTCTTGGTGTTTGGGACGACTTACCCCTAGGATTGTTGGTTCTCTGATCGTAACGATGCTTTTGTTTGTGCTGTCCGTTTTCAATCGGCTGAGGCTTAGCGCTTTGGTCGGGTTCAAAGCCTTCAACGATCTCTTGGGGCAGCGATCGCCCGATCAATTTCTCGATATCTACGAGCAGTTTGCGCTCATCCACGCAGACCAGCGACATGGCTTCCCCCTTAAGCCCCGCGCGTCCCGTGCGTCCGATGCGATGCACATAATCTTCAGGCACATTGGGCAGATCGAAATTAACCACATGGAGCAATTCGCTAATATCAAGACCGCGTGCGGCAATGTCCGTTGCTACCAGTACCTGTAAGCTACCATCCTTAAACTTTGCCAGAGCGCGGACGCGAGCTGCCTGACTCTTATTCCCGTGAATTGCCAGTGAGGGAATGTCATCTTGGGTTAATTGCTTAACCAAGCGATCAGCTCCATGTTTGGTGCGCGTAAACACTAAGACCTGATACCAGCGCTGCTCTTTAATTAAGTAAGAAAGCAATTCACGCTTTTTCTCGCGATCGACGGGGTAAACCTTTTGCGCCACCAAATCGGGGGTGGCATTTTGAGGAGACACCTCGACGATCGCAGGCTGATTTAGCAATCCGCTAGCAAATGCCTTGATCTCGGGCGAGAAGGTTGCCGAAAACAACAAATTTTGCCGCCGTTTGGGCAATAGTGCCAAGATTTTTTGAATATCGCGAATGAAGCCCATGTCTAACATGCGATCGGCTTCATCTAAGACTAAAATCTCAACATGGGATAAATCGACTCTGCCTTGCTGGATATGGTCTAGTAATCGTCCTGGAGTAGCGACCAAAATATCCACACCGCTCTTCAGTCGTTGAATTTGAGGATTGATGTTAACGCCGCCATAGACCACCATTGAGTTTAGCTTTAAATATTTGCCATACTCGCGCACGCTTTCTTCGACCTGAAGTGCAAGTTCGCGGGTAGGTGTCAAAATTAGCGATCGGATTGCTGGCTTGAGTTTTGGTACTTCACGGTTGCTCTTATGCTTGGATAGTTGATGCAGAATGGGCAACGTAAAGCCAGCCGTCTTGCCAGTACCCGTTTGAGCCGCAGCTAGCAAATCTCTCCCTGAAAGCACAACAGGAATTGCCTGTAATTGAATTGGGGTGGGGGTGGTGTAGCCACATGCGGTAACGGCACGGACAATTTCATTCGATAAGCCGAGGGCAGAAAAAGACATGAGACTCCAAAATTTTGTATCGGTCTGTCGCTGTTGGCTCAACCATTGTCGATCGCATCGTCGAAGACAAAGGCGAGAGGCGACAGCACCATCAAGGGATTGAAAACACTGCAACCTTGGGTTTTAGCAGAGGTTCGCGCACCGTGGTTTATCTATAATCGCACATTACAGGAGACTCTGCTTCTTGGTAAGATTATCCCTGTAGCTCGAACTCAGGTTATGTTCGCGAACTCTAAGGATGGGCAGACATAGTCGCGACTATGTTTTTTCTAGGGGTTGAATCTGTCCCACAACGCGATAGAATCCACCTTGCTTGGCTTCTTCTAAGGCTTCCACCCGATAGCGAACGCTCTCCTGCCGCAGTTTCGTTGGGAACTGTACGTTCCAGTCTGAATGATAGTCAGGCGAAATCGCCCGTACCTTTAGTTTGCCACCTTGCTTAAAGCACTCCACAATTACGCCTTGCTCTATTGTTTGTGGCGAAGCTGGAATCAAGTTAGAAGATTTTTCGATCCGTTGTTTTGACTTTTTGATGGGTACAGGGGAAGAGAGCATAGGTGATTCAATCATTGGAAATGATTGCGTCGCGATCGCTTCCCGTTTGAAATCCCGATCGAAACAAGCAAGACAACCATTTGTTGTCACCGCATAGAGGGAAGTATCCCACAATCGCATCGTTAAGATCGCTCCGCATCCTGTGGGATACTTTCCCTGTAGCTCGCCCTCTGATGTGAATCTGTAGAGATTTGCCCCATAGTCAGCGGCAATGAGAGCTTGCCGATCTCGCGATCGGGCACAGGCATAAACGGCTCCATCACAGGTAGCTAGCGTGCGAATGGAGGTTTGTCGCGTCTTAACATCCCCGACTTTTTCTAGAGCGTAAATCTTGCCCCCACTAGTACCGACAATGAGTTCCCGATCGGTCAACTGTCCGCAGAGAACGGGGGCTTCCACGGTGTTTTCCCAGATTATTTTGCCCGTTTCCCAGTCATAGCAGGTGACACCGCGAGAATGCCCGTGATAAATTGCGCGATCGTCGGCATCCAAAAACCAGCCACATAACTTTGCTGTTTGTTGCTGCCAGATCGGGTTGAGATTTAAGTCCAAGCAGGTCAAATGTCCGTAGGCATCCAAGATGAGCAGGCGATCGCGGTGGAGGGCTAAAGCATGGAGCAGAAAGTTATTGCAGGGTGGGTGAGAACCACGAGCGGAATAGACGGCTTGCGGCAGTTTTCCCGTCAGGTCATAGATCTGTCCATCGTCACAACTGGCATAGAGCAAGCGATCGCTTCCTGTCAGACTGCGTACCGCTTGGGGCAACTTATGCTGAAGGATAATTTCTCCTTGGCGATCGATTGCCACGACGAGCCCATCCCGATTGCCCAACCAGCAACCCTGCTCGTTTACCCACAATCCCCAAGCAGGAACCTTCCACGTACCAGATGGATTGGGTGGGGTCAACTCCCACATGGGTGTCAGGGGATTGGGGGCAGGTTTCTCGAGGGTGTCGTTATAGCCAAGGTTTTTCGCTTCTGCGGCGAATAAGGTGTGAATCGTTTGGTAATTGGGACTATGGAGGTAACGATTGAAGTCATAAAATCCTAGAGACTCAATCGCAAAGAACTCCAGATAATCTAGCTCAGAGAAGTCAGCCACATTCTGCAATCGATCGCGACCGTAGGTAGAGCCAAAATTATAGGCAAACATATTGATCGACTCACCAGGAATAGGCTGAAGCATCAAGCCCATGATAATTCCCGTCTCAGCACTCTGGAGCACAAAGCGATCGCCACCACGATGGAGAATGAGATGCATAACTGATTCTTTAATAGCCTCTTTCAAGTCTATCAAAAAAGAGTTTAACTTCTGCTGGAAGTGAATCGATCAATAGAGCGTTTGAAGGATTGCCGCGATCGTAGACAAGGCGTTCTCCCCGTTCATCTCTCAGATTCTCTGGTTTATGGGTTTGGGCAATAGCGATTCTCTTTTCGTTGCTAACAGTAAATTCAAACGTCATTTTGTAAACAATGCGGTTATTAATGCGCCCACTGGTAGGCTCACTGCTCAGAAGTTTTCCATAGGCAACTTCTCCATATTCCAGTAGTCTGATGTTTTTTAAGCCTGTAATACAGGTAAATATCAGAAACCCCAAACCAGTGGCAGGGAAAATCATGACCACGAACAATACCCAAATAGGCATTGCACTAGAACTCATGCCTTTAATTACTGAAATCTGCGGATCTGTGTTGGCATAAATAACCAATACCGTATCGCCTTGCGCAAGATTGTTCCGAACATCATAGGAAGCTCCATAAAAATCCTGAGACTGCACTGAATATGTAAATCGGTATTCATAAATGCGTTGTCTATTGACTTTTGTATTCGTAGAAATGATTTCGGTTATCTTTCCATTCGTTTGCGGATCTCGATCGCTAATTCTCAGTGAGTTGAAATTTACGAGCGAAGCACAAAGAATAAATGAAACACCCCCGATTAAGGTAAACGAAATCCCCAGTATGGCAAATACATTTTTAAACATCACCGACAATTTCAGCGAAGAAGGAATCGTTCTAACTTTGCTAATGGTTTCCACCTTTTTCTATTGCTCCTATTTAAGATGAAGTGAGCGATATTTTAGCCCCACTCGTAAAATCTTGATATTTGACAGCTTGTCATTTGACATAGATAAAGATTTTAGGTCAGCATAAAGGGCTGTATGCATAGCTTATCGGACAACTCTAGTAAAAAGTAGCATAATGAACAAATTGTTTGGAAAGTTTTCTACATTTTTAATTCGCGGTTTCATGGGTGGGATTGTCAGCAGTCTTGTGCTCTCTAATGCGATCGCTTCAGCTGAGGCAGGTAATAAAATTGCGATCGCAAAGTTAATGAATGCCAAGCAAGAACTCGTTGGCATTGCCACATTCTTACAAACTTCAGAAGGGGTGAGCGTCACCGTCCAAGTCCAAGGATTGGCTCCAGGCGAACATGCGATTCATATTCATGAGGTAGGTAAGTGCGAGCCACCAAGTTTTATGTCTGCTGGAGAACACTTTAACCCTAAGCCTGTCAGTACTACTGGGACAAATCCAAGGCATCAGCATAGTGACAAACATGGCAGTCACGAGCATGGTAGTGCCGCAGGTGACCTACCCAATATCGTTGTTGAGGAAGATGGCACAGGGGTTTTGGTAGCTACTTTGCCGAAAGTCAGTCTTGGCTCAGGGGCAGATTCGTTGCTCAAGCAGGGTGGTACAGCGATGCTGATCCATGCTGGGGCTGATGGTAAATCTACGATCCCGAATGTCGATGCTAAGGCTAGAATTGTCTGTGGTGCGATCGCACCTTAAGAAGAGGGCGAAACCAATCTCTTGAATTCAGATAAACCGATCCCGAATGCTTCTCCCCTACAAACCGCCTGCTTTTGTTATCGATACTTACCCAATCCGTTCGCATTTATGAACCCCGCCGACTTCCTTCCCTGCTCCTTAAAAAAATCTTTTCGTAAGCCTTTGAATCTAGGTCTGGGATGCTTGTTGGCTCTATCTGCCCTGTCTTCATTGCCCGCCAAAGTCCATGCCCATGAAGTGGAAGTCTCTGGGGATGTGGGCGGTCTATTTCATCTAGAGCCCAGCCATAATCCTGTTGCAGGAAAGCCTTCTCTCGTGTGGATTGCTCTTACCAAAAGGGGCGGAGAGATTATTCCTCTAGAGCAGTGCGACTGTCGGCTGGAAGTGCGAATCAAATCGTTTAGTATGTTCCCTTTACTCATACCAACCCTCAAGCCAGTTTCCGTAGAACGCTATCGAGGAATTCCGGGGGCAACCGTGATCTTTCCCAGAATCGGTAGATATGAGCTGAAATTAAGCGGTAGTCCCAAAGCTGGTGGCGATTTTAGCCCGTTTGTATTGACCTATGAGGTTACGGTAGCAACAGGAAGGGGTTAGTGTTAGATTTCCTGCTGGTTGCCGCTTTAGGCTTTTTAGGGAGCTTTGGTCATTGCATTGGTATGTGTGGCCCAGTGACCGTAGCTTTTTCACTCTCTGGCAAGCAGTCATCGGCTCAGACTTGGCAACGACATCTGTACTTTCATGGGTTGCTCAATTTGGGCAGGTTAATGAGTTATACCTTGGTGGGCGCAGGAATTGGCGCGTTAGGATCGGCACTGGTGGCTGGCGGTCAACTGGCAGGCATTGATAGTGGGTTGCGGCATTGGTTGGCGATTTTTACGGGCAGCCTCTTGATTTGGATGGGAATTCTGCAAATTAAGCCCGACTTACTGCCGCGCATTCCCCTGTTTAACCCGATGGCGATCGCATCGCTGCATCAAAGACTGGGCTCGGCAATGGCTAAACTTTCTTTGCGATCGCACTGGCTGACACCTGCTTTATTGGGTATGGTGTGGGGATTTATTCCCTGCGGTTTTTTGTATATCGCCCAGCTCAAAGCAGCAGAAACTGGGGATATTTGGAAAGGCGCGATCGTAATGCTTGCCTTTGGTTTGGGAACTTTGCCTTCCATGCTAGGTATAGGTGTTTCAGCTTCGCTTTTGAGCAGCGATCGCCGCAGCCAACTATTTCGGATGGGAGGATGGATCACCCTAACTATTGGCATTCTCACATTGTTGAGAACGGGTGAGATGGTCGATTATACGGGTCATGCGGCGCTATTTTGTCTGATGTTGGCACTTGTTGCGCGTCCAATAAGCAAGTTATGGGGATTTCCCCTGCGCTATCGTCGGGCTTTGGGCGTAACTGCCTTTATATTATCCATTGCCCACACGCTACATATGGTTCAACATTCTTTTAAATGGAATCTGGATGCGATCGCCTTTATGCTGCCCTTTCAACGGTGGGGAATTTGGTTGGGTGCGATCGCGCTATTATGCATGGCTCCTGCGGCTTTTACCAGCTTCGATCGCATTGCGCTTAAACTAGGAAAATACTGGCGATATCTGCATCTTCTCGCAGTTCCTGCCTTAATTTTGGCTGTAGTTCACACCCTCCTGATTGGTTCCCATTATCTAGGCGGAGTGGAATGGACAGGTACGAATATAGCCCTATCGATTTTATGTGGAAGTGTGGCATTATTGATTCTGCTGATACGATTTCGCCTGACTTGGAAACTGGCATGCTTAGAAAGCTTTTATGTTGCTCCTAACGAAAAGCCCAAGATTCATTAATTTGTTCCTGCGAATATCAGACGCTCAACCATCCCGAGCATTACCCTGCGTACAAATTAACTTGGTTGCAGCACTTTTAAAACTCAAAAAAACACCCAATAATCTCGAACGGTGCATCGTAATGGTCTCGTACCAATCGCATTTCATCTCGTATCCAACAATATTTGCCGTTCTTATGCAAAAAACGGTACTTGTGAGTATGCTCTCCCTGCTCCAGTAAATTAGCGTAACCTGCAAAAAATTTGGAAGTATCTTCAGGATGGATATGGCTAGCCCAAAAGTCAGCATCTTGTATAAAATTCTCGGGTGTATAGCCCATAACTTCTAAAATATTTTCACTGACGAAAGTAACTTTATAGTTTCCTTCAGGACTGCATGCATAGATTACTGCTGGACTAAATGAAAGTATAAATTGCATCCGATGTTGTAGTATTTGATTTTCCAATTCAACCCGTCTGCGTTCGGTCACGTCGCGAAAAATGCCTTGGATAATTCGCTCTTCGCCTACTTCGATCAGGCTACTTGTGATTTCTATGGGAATGTAACTACCATCTTTTCGCAAAGCGGTACTACTCAAAAGTAGGTCAGTGACACCTTGTCTGAAGTCAGACAAATATGCTTTAGACTCTATTAATGCTTCTGGTGGGTGCAGTTGACTCAAATGCATTTGAGTTAATTCATTGCGGGTGTACCCAAACATTTGCTCTGCTTTCTTGTTGACATGAAGCAGATTTCCTTGCACATCAGCCAACAGAATGGCATCGCTAGCTCCATTCATTAGGGCCTGGTAGCGTTGCTGGCTCTCTAGAAGCTCAGCAGTACGTTCCATCACCCGTTCTTCTAATTCTTGGGTTAGCGATTGTAACTCTAAGTTCTTCTCCTCTAGCGTTTTGCTCAAATGGGACAACTGTAGGTGCAGTTGCAAACGGGCAAGTAATTCCGCTATTTGAAAAGGCTTGGTAATGTAATCTACTGCCCCTAAACTAAGCCCAGTCACTTTATCTTTTAACTCGATTAAAGCAGTCATAAAAATGACGGGAATTGCTTGTGTAGATGAGTTAGCTTTGAGTTGACGACAGATCTCAAACCCATCTATTTCAGGCAACATTACATCTAACAAAATCAGATCGGGAGGGTTTTGCTGTGTTTGGGGAACTACATTTCGCCCATCAGTATTAATTTGCAATTGATACCCAACATCAGTCAACGCTTCGTACAAGACGCTAAGATTTATTGGGTTATCCTCTACGATTAAGATAGTAAACCGATCGGGTGATATGACACGCATGCCTTAATTCCTATTCTCCCTAAATAGGATCGCTATAGGAGGTTAGAAATCTTCAATTTCCATCTGCCCGACCGTAACTGCCACGAAGGCAAATGCTAAGGTGGCTGGCATTGGGTTTTTCATTGCAAAGCTCAATAGAAATGCACTGATACTGACCATTACGGCAGCAATTGACCAAATTCTCTCTTCTTTGCTTAAACCTTTTTCTACTTTAATCAGTCTGAGCGTTGATGAGGGGATGGGCTCAGGCATGACTGCACCTGGTGGAAAAGCCCAATAATTGGTATGGCGCTCGATAAATAGATCGGTCCAACCATTTGTATGGCACCATTCGTAAATCCATTCATCGCAAAAATGTTTCATGTTTTTCTTTGTTTAAATTCTTTACGGTTTAAATTTGGCGAGTCTATTTTTGGGGAATTTAAAAAAAGGGGTGAAACCAAAATAAAATTTGTTATGTTAGTCAGCCTAGCAGGACTTAAAGTATTCCTGAAGAGGTAGATAATAAAATTTACGGTAATAGCCCAAAAAGTTACCAAACTTTACTAAGTATTTGTTACATAAATACCAATCGCTTTCAGGGTGAAAGTAATTTCCGATCGCTTAATCAGCAAAAACCAGCGATCGTGCGGTTTACAACCCGTCAAGAAACAGGTATTTATGTAGTTACAGTAAGTAAGTCTTGTAATTACGAGTTTGAGTCAAAAATTACTTGCAAAATTACTTACAAAATCACTTGGAATGGGAGGGCGATCGCATGGTTAGTAATGGCGGAATTGTCAGTGAAGCACAAGCATCACCTCAACCTGAGCTAGAGTCTGAAATTAAGGTCGAACATCGTCAATTTATTGAATTTCAAATGGACGGTCAAATTTTGGCGGCGCTAGAAACTGAGATCGTGCAAGAAGTTTTATCCGTCAAGGCAAAAGCTGTTGTGCCAGTGCCAAATATGCCTTCCACGGTGCTAGGGCTGATGAGCCGTCGCGGTCGCGTTTATTGGACGATCGATCTTGCCATGATGCTGGGGCTACAACCCTTAAGTGACTTTGTAAATCAGTATGAAGTCATGATCCTAAACGTGGAGAATCTCTTTTTAGCGGTGGCTGTCCCCAAAATTAAAGGCACGATCAAAGTTCCAGCCAATTTGGTCAGTACCTCTACCCAGTCTTGTCCTACTACCCTAAAGTCCTATGTCAAAGGCTGTATGACACTTCATCAAGAAGAACAGATGCGAGCGCCAAGGGTAATATATGTTTTGAAAGCAGAAGCGATCGCGCGATCGGGAATTCTGCATTCTTAAATATTCGCAGCATTCGAATGCTGTTATACGAACTTCCACAAACAATTGCGCTTGCTATTTGCAAGGAGGAATGGAAGTAGTCTGGGCGCTTGCTAAAACAGGATCGAGACAGAGAATTTCGCTTACATCCTCAAGATCTTTCTCATCCAATTTGGGTTGACGTCCTTCTAAATCTTCACGACTGGGATAGACGCCACCAAAGCCACCTACGGTCTTATTTGTCAAGGAGAACGTTGCGGGTTTAAATCCATTGGCTGTTGCTAGAACTGAGTAACTACCAGGGATTCCATTTGCCGTGAATACTGGCGCGATCGCAATGCCAAGGTTGTTAGTAAATACGCTGGAATTCCCAGCAAATGAACCATCTGCCCCGTTGGGCAAGGAAGTGAAGGTCACGAGAATACCTGGTGCTGGAATGGGACTATTCACAAAGTTTTCTGTCACCTGCACGCCCAAAAGCGTCGCAAAACTGGTGTTGATATTCGTACTTTGCGGTGTAGTGTTCGCTAGAGGTGTAAGACTAAAGCCCTGAGCCTCAAACGCGCCAATATCAACCGTGCCACCAAAAATGCGAGTCGCGCCTCGCTGATCGGTTCCTATTGGAGCAAGGGCGTTATTCCCTGCGTCTAGAGCGACGCTACCAGGCAGTAACGCATGGGTTTGGGTCGTACCGCCATAGTTGCCAAGAGGGGCGAGTTTAGGATCGACTGGGTTGGCAATCGTGCCTATGAGGGCGCTATTAGGGAAAATTACGGCAAACCCATCATTTGCCCCAATTAAATTATTGCCCCCATTCACAAACCCCGCACCTACAACATTACTACCCAAGTCTGGGGCCTGTAGCCCTCGGTCAAAATTACCTGCCACAACCGAGTTGCGAATTGTAAATGTGCCTCCACTACGAAAAATGCCTCCACCATCGCCTGTGCCATTGCGATCGGCATCAGCAGTATTGTTCGTAATGGTGCTGTTGGTAATCGTGCTATTACTAATACCAAAAATACCACCGCCATTATTACCTGCAAAGTTCCCCGAAACAGTACTATTGGTCAGCGTTACGGCTCCAATGTTAGTAATACCACCACCATTATTACTTGCAGAGTTCCCCGAAACGGTGCTATTGGTTAGCGTCACGGCTCCAACGTTAGCAATACCACCGCCATTATTACCTGCAAAGTTCCCCGAAACAGTACTATTCGTCAGCGTTATGGCTCCAATGTTAGTAATACCACCACCATTATTACTTGCAGAGTTCCCCGAAACGGTGCTATTGGTCAGCGTTACGGCTCCAACGTTAGCAATACCACCGCCATTATTACTTGCAAAGTTCCCTGAAATAGTACTATTAGTCAGTGTTACGGCTCCAATACCAAAAAAACCACCGCCAGTTTGAGCAGTATTTCCCGACAAGATGCTATTGGCGATCGCAAGTGTTGAATTGTTTGTACGTGCGATCGCACCACCAAATGATGATGCCGTATTGCCCGAGAAGGTAACGCCGTCGATCGTTACCGTACCATCATTGCGTAAGCCTCCCCCAACGCGTGCATTATTGCCACTGACAATCGTGTTATTTAGGTTCAGCGTGCCACTTGTGACATTGATGATGCCACCGCCACCGCTCGTGCCACTCGTACCAATTGCAGTGTTATTGCTAATGGTGCTGTTAGAAATCGTTAGCAAGCCAGCGTTTTTAATGCCTCCGCCATCATCGGCTGCTGTGTTATTACGCAGGGTCACATTGGTTAGTGTCGCGGTGCCATTATTTGCCAACCCTGCCCCATCACTGCCACTGTTTGCTGTAACGATTGTATTGTTAGCAATAACGCTATTGGTCAGATTAAGCGTAGCGCCCGTATTCACGAGGATGCCTGCGCCTTGCGTACTACTAACTCGACCATTCGCTACCGTCATTCCGTCGATATTTACAGCGATCGCCCCAGAGATATTAAAAACCCGCGAAGCATTATTGCCACTAATCGTTAGATTGCCTGCCCCAGTTCCCTGAATCGATAGATTTTTAGTAATTCCTAGTTCGCCTGTTGTCAGCGCGATCGTCTGAGGCGTGGCAAATGTGCCAGTTGTATCAAACCGAATCGTATCTCCTGCGATGGCGGATGCAATTTGTCCTCTCAAGGAATTTGCGCCAGCGTCATTGGTATTCAATACGGTGAGAATTGCCAATGTCTCTTTGTAGGCTTGCGTTGTAGCATTACTGAATATCACCGTAGCTGGTTGTCCACCTGTCTGATATTCCAGATTCCAATCACCACCTAAAGCGGTACTACCCGTGCGATTGCTTGAGGCGGCAATTTCATGTCCTGTAAGTGTCTTCACGGCTTGGACTAATGCCGCACCATTGTCTCCATTCGCAAGATTGCAGGCATAGAGCAAAATATTCGCTGCTGGTGATAGTGCCGTGCGCCATGCTTGCAAATCGGAGGAATACCGAGCAATATTCTCATGACTCACAAAATCTCTGCCCAGCCAGAAGTTTCCAGAGTCACCTTCTGAAACAATGTGTAGACTATTCGCACCCGTAACATTGGCTAAGGTTGTTGTAATTTTATGGATGCCATTTTGGTCTGGGTTGACTAGGGTGAGACTACTACCGCCTTTCGTTCCATCGATTAGGGTTTGATAGTTGGCGATCGTGCCGTCTACAAACACAAAATTCCAGCCCTGCTGAATATTCGCCGCACTCAGTGATGCTCTGCTCGTATCATAGCGATCGGCAAGAATAGAAATCTGACCGCTATTCGCGAATACTTGACCGTTGATGACTGACGTTCCAGTCTGTGTTGGTGCTGTAATTCCCGTTCCTGTGAGTAGTTTTGGCAGATCGATCGCTGTAATTGCTTGAGAGGTTCCCAATTCTTGCTGCGCAGCAATCGGAAGATCTAGACTGAGTACTCCCCCTTCAGGTGTGATGCGAACGAATTTACCATCGGGAACAGCAACAATATTAATTTTGCCATTGGGTGTAGAAATGGTTCCCGTATTAATCACAATTCCCCCCACAAGGGTAATGCTTTGTCCTTGGGGAGTGCTGAGATTCCCCTGATTGAGAATTACCCCAGTAGTTTGCCCTTGCGAAAGTGGTGCGGAAGGATTGGTAAAAGCAAAAGCATTGGGTGTCCCTGTAAGATTCTTAAGGTCGCTAGCACTGGTGCTCATTCCAAACCACCCATTCCCGACTTGGATACCGTTAGCGGTGGTGGCTGTGAAGGCGGCGGGTACGTTTAAGCTAGCATTGGCTCCAAAGATGATGCCTGCGGGATTGATGATGTAGAGGTTAGAATTTCCACCCGTAAGTTGAATCAGTCCGTTAATTACAGAGGGATCGCCACCGACAACGCGACTGAGGATGTTTTGAATATTCGGTTGGCTCAAGAAGTTAGCGATTTGTCCTCGATCTAAGCCAAATTGCTGGAAGCTATGAAATAAGTTCGCACCAGCTTGCGTTCCCCCTGTAATGTCGAATCGCTGTCCGTTGGTTAAGACGACCGTGCCTGTGCCATCTTGGGCTGGGGTAATGACTTGAGCTGAGATTGAGCCTGCGATGAACTGTCCAGAAAATATGGCGATCGCGATCGCCGCAGGAATCCGATATATTTCTAAAGATAGCTTCATAGCAAATTCCACATACATTTCATTAAAATCTAACTTAACGCATTCCTATATTTCTTGCTACGATCGCCGCATGATTTGTTTGCAATACTTTACTGGTGATTAAAATAGAAATATCCACTCAAACATCAAAATGAAATCATGGCCTTATTTGGATTTGGTAAGAAACTAAGTTTGCCCACTGCTCAAGAGGCTCTACCCGGACGTGCAGAATCGATGCCCGTTCCTGCGCGTCACTATGTCAATGGCAATCCACTCAAACCTCCCTTTCCTGATGGTTTAGAAGTTGCCATGTTTGGGATGGGATGTTTTTGGGGTGCAGAACGCAAGTTTTGGCAGCAAGAGGGCGTGTTTAGCACGGCTGTAGGCTATGCCGCAGGGATCACACCTAATCCCACCTACGAAGAAGTTTGTTCGGGTATGACAGGTCACAACGAAGTCGTTTTGGTTGTGTTCGATCCCCAAAAAATCAGCTATGCAGGGATTTTAAAAGTATTTTGGGAAAATCATAACCCTACCCAAGGAATGCGGCAGGGCAATGATGCGGGTACGCAATATCGTTCGGGTATTTATGTCTACTCAGAAGCCCAAAAGGAACTGGCAAAAGCATCCCTCGTTAGCTATCAGCAAGCATTAACGGCGGCAAGACATGGCACAATCACCACTGAAATTCTCGATGCACCAGAGTTTTACTATGCTGAAAACTATCACCAGCAATACTTAGCGAAAAACCCCAATGGTTATTGCGGTTTGGGTGGCTGTAATGTCGGTCTACCAGCGATCGCAACCGCCACCGCTGGCTAAGGCAATATCTCAAAAAATATATACCACCGATCTTAAGGGCAATCCCCCTGTGGTTGCCCTAAATCCCACGGGGAAGGCTCAGGGGCACTACCCCCACAATCATTAATTCATGCACTTAATGCTCGATCCCTAAAACTTCGTATGCTTTTTCTAAAACTTCATCTGGATCGAAGGGCTTTGTCATGTAAATGTCTGCACCCACCTCATTCCCCTTGTTTTTGTCAAACTCCTGCCCTTTTGCCGTCAGCATGATGATAAAGACATTCTCAAGATTTAACTCGCGCTTCACCGCATGACAAACATCAAACCCATTCATCTTGGGCATCATCACATCAAGAAAGACAAGATCGGGCTTTTCGGTTTTGATCTTTTCTAAGGCATCTGCGCCATTGTCCGCAGTCAGAAGCTCTACATCCTCATCCTCTAACTCTTCCAAGGTTTGTTCGAGCAACAGACGTATATGTGGCTCATCATCAACAATCAAAACTTTCTTTGCCATAATCTCTCGTACTCTACACTTACTTAGTGTATAACCTCGAATACTTCGATCGCTTTCTTTTTGCCCTTCACTTGCACAATTCCGTACTCTTTAAACTCAAAAGTATCTTTGGTGGCTTCGTACACACCTCGGCTGACTAAAATTTGACCGCCTAAAGCGATCGACTGCAACCGAGAGGCAATATTGACCTCATCGCCGATCGCAGTGTAGTCCATATGTTGTGGCGAGCCAATATTTCCTACCACCACTTCGCCCGTACTAATCCCAATTCCCGTAATAAAGTTTTCTCTAATCCAAGGCACAGGAATCGTGCGAATGCGTTTTTGCATCTCGATCGCAGCTTCGATGGCGCGACGTTCGTGATCGAGGAGGCGTGAGGGTGCGCCAAACATCGCCACAATCATGTCACCTACAAATTTATTCACAGTCCCCCTATGACTAAAAATCACGGAGACCATGTGGGTAAAGTATTCATTTAAATACATCACCACCTCTTCGGGGGCGAGTTCCTCGCATTTGGTTGTAAAACTACGAATATCCGAGAATAACATCGTAATATTGCGCTTAGTCGTATTGAGCGAGACTTCCCCTTTTGCCCCAATTACGGCTTGGACGACCTGAGGTGAGAGATATCGTTCCAAATTGTTTTTGATGCGCTCTTCTTTGAGTTTACTTTCATGGAGTAGCGCGTTCTCGATCGCTGCCGATGCTTGAGCCGTTAAGGCTGTAAATAGTTTGAGATCCTCTGAAGTGTAGTTCACAGGATTTATATTGCTGATATTAATCACGCCAATGGTTTTATCTTTGGTTCTCAGGGGAGCGCAAATGAGCGCATAGGCAGGTGCTTCGCTGGGAATGTATCTCGAATCTGAAGATAGGTCATTCACAATTTCGGCTTTACCTGTCTTCAAAACGTGACCAGCGATTCCTTCGCCCAAGCGCAGTTCCACATTGTTTTTTGCGGCTGTTCCCACTCCAGAAACAATCTCTAAGAGATCGGTATCTTCATTGAGTAACATCACAGAGGCACTGGTGGCTTCAATCAGTTTGCGAGCTTCGTCAATCACTAGCTCAGACACCTCTCTCACGCCCAAACAACTAGCCATTCGCCCAGAAATGTTATAGAGAAAATTAATTTCTCGGTATTTGTCTAATGCTTCCGCAGCCAGTGTTTTGCGTTCAATTTCTCTGGTGGCAAGATGATTGAGTAATCTTACGATCGCATCAACTCTAGTGCTGTCAGTGCCCACCACCCACCCAACCACTTCACCTGAAACCTCTATCGGCTGTTTGTGAAGTTGAGATGTTTGGATTCTTGGGTTCTCAGTTACCTTTAAGGAGTCTGAGTTTTCGATCGCTTCCTGTTCTAAACTATTGCCTAGATTCCCAATATTTTCAGAAGAGTTCCCCGTTATATTTCCGCTTAAGTGTTCAACTAAGAGACTCCCTTTGTCATCTTGAATGGAGATGGAATTGGAAGAGTTATCGAGCATACTTTGAATAATATGCTTGACGTCCCCCTTGAGAATCATCTTTTTGAGGCTGATTTGAGCCATGTCTTTAGTATGGGCTATTTTTATGCTAGTCCTGAACTTTAAGATAACATGCAGCCCTATTTAAACAAACAGGCGATCGCTTACTATAAATAGCTGAACAATTCAGTAAATTGGGTTGTGGTTTGTTAGACTGAATCTAGTATAGATTGCAGCTTTTCGTGAATTCTCCAGTGAAATAGTGGCAAAAAGTAGTGACAAAAAACAGTTGCAAAAAGTAGTCACTAAAAATATAGTTGCAAAGAATTTTTACTAAATTTCCAACCCTGTCATAACTTTCTATGCCTTACTCTGCGGAAATTAGTCGTCGTCACCCCAGTTGTTTCTTGTTCTTGGTCGATCAGTCTGGCTCAATGGCAGATAGCTTTGACGTCAAAAGCGGACAGGAACTCCAAAAAGCACAGGTGGTGGCTGATGCGGTGAATCGCCTTTTAGACTCGCTAGGACAACGCTGTGTCAAAGGAAATGAAATTTACAATTATTTTGATGTAGGCGTAATTGGCTATAACAGTGAAGTTGCGCCTGCCCTGGATGGTAATTTGTCTGGAAAAGCGATCGCGCCCATTAGCACCATCTATGAAAACCCCGCAGAGCTAGAGCATCGTACCCAACAAGTGTCGGATGGTATGGGTGGCATTGTTGAAGTGTCTAACGACTTCCCCATCTGGTTTAAGCCGATCGCCAATGGTGGTACTGCCATGTGTCATGTGTTTGAAATGGCGCGAGGATTGTTACAGGATTGGGTGGAAAAGCACCCTCAAAGTTATCCGCCTACAATCATCAACATCACAGATGGTGAGTCTACGGACGGCGATCCGCGTGAAGCGGCTAACCGTCTTAAAGAAGTTCATACCCATGATGGTTCTGTATTGCTTTACAACATTCACCTGTCATCCGAGTACATTGCTCAAATTTCGTTTCCTAGTACGGCGGATGTCTTGCAAGACCCCTACGCTAAGCTGATGTACGAGATTTCGAGTCCCCTACCCAAAGCGGCAAGAAATGCAGCGGAAAAGGAAGGCTATAAAGTTTCGTCTGAATCTCGGGCATTTATGTTTAATGCCGATCCTGTTAAATTAATACAATTTCTAGACATCGGTACGCGTACCGATAATTTACGCTAGTGTTCTGTCATGAATTTTTTGAGAGGTTTCAACCCCTCAAAAAACACACCCAAAAAGCTTTCTAGATTCCTTAGACCCATCAACTAATCGTTGACGGACTACTAGGAATTCTGACTTGATGGCTAAAGTCAGCACTTCAAGTAGCTTTCGCACTTTAGGCAAAGTATAAGTATGAGGCGCAGAAATAAAAGGTCAGACGCAAGATTGAAAATTGCTAGACGAAAAGCAGCTATTTATCAAAACAGCGATCCACTGAACCACCAGCCTCAAACTTTAAGCCTCAAGTCCGCGATCGCCAAATCAATCGCTGAACCATATTGCCAAGCAGAAACTTCCAGCCTAGCTTTAGAGAATGGCTTAGATTCTGGCTTTGTGAAAGTTATCCACTGCTATTCCATCAATAAGGCAGGTAGTCAACCTGATGAGTGTGAAGATGCCTATATATGGCAGATCGAAGCAGATGTTGGTCGGTTTGGCGTAGCGGATGGTGCCACAGAGTCATCGTTTGCTAAAGAATGGGCAAGACAGCTGGTGAGCCAATTTGTCCGAGCATCCATTCCCAAAACTCCAAGCACGCAAAAACATACAAATGAAGAGGAAAGTCACGGCAAATTCTCGCTCTATGATTGGTTGACACCGCTACAAAAAACTTGGGAAACTTGGCTAGCGGGTCAAGATTTACTCTGGTTCGCAAAACGTAAAGCCGAACAAGGAACCTATGCAACTTTACTGGGTCTAGAGATTGATGCGAATCGTCAGTGGCAGGCGATCGCCGTAGGTGATTCCTGTTTATTTGTGGTGAGAGATTTTGTGCTGCTCCATAGCTTTCCGCTCGCCCATAGCAGAGAGTTTAGCTACAGGCCGCAACTGCTTGGCACTAAGATGCCTATTCGTGACGATCTCAACCCGATTATGGCGCATTTTATCACCCACAAAGCCGAAGTTGGCGATCGCTTCTATTTGGTGACCGATGCCCTTGCTGCCTGGATCTTTGCCAGTTTAGAAACGCACAAAAATCCTTGGGTAGAATTAGATAGCATCAACACACAGGCAGATTTTCTGGATTGGGTTACCCATTTACGCAATCGCCAAGAGATGACCAATGACGATACAACCCTTCTGCACATTCAGATTCAGTAATAAACCCAAATTCAGAATGATAGAGAATTTTACTCCCTAGACCTCAGATGCTCGATTCTTTTTCTATACAGTGATGATTGCAACTTCTCCGCAAAATTGGCCGCTCAACATTGACTTTACTGCCGCAGTTCAAAATCCGCAGGTCTGCTTTGCAGACGAACTCTTAAAGCGATCGCAGCCAGCTAAAAATAACCGAGGCAGAATTACACTTTGGTCGGGAAATTTTGCCACGGTTTACAAACTCATGGATGCTGGCTGTGCTTGGGCTGTGCGCTGTTTTATCCGCGTGCCGCAATCAGACGTACAGCAGCGATACGCCGCCATTGGCAAATATCTGGACGAACATCAGCTTCCCTATCTCGTGCATTTCCAATTCCTCGAAAAAGGAATTTTAGTCAAAGGCGAATGGTATCCCATTCTCAAAATGGATTGGGTCGAGGGAGTCGAACTCGATCGCTACATTGGCGATCATCTCAACAATCCTGACAAACTGCTGACCTTAGATCGAGAACTCAAGCAACTCAAGCAAGACCTCAGAGATGTAGGCATTGCCCATGGCGATCTTCAGCATGGCAACATCATGGTGACACCATCAGAGCAATTAAAATTGGTGGACTATGACGGTATGTATGTGCCTGCCCTCAAGGGAATTCCCCCATACGAGACAGGGCATCCCAACTATCAACTGCCAGAGCGATCGCTACAGGATTTTGGCGAACAGGTTGATGATTTTTCCTTTGATGTGATCTCGCTATCGCTCAAAGCATTGGCAAAACAGCCCGAACTCTGGGATTCTTTTCACGAAGACAACAAAAACCTGATTTTTCGGCAAGATGATTTTCGGCAACCCAAAGAGTCTCCCGTATTTCGGTCGATCGCGCAAATTAATGACACCGAAACCCAAATTCTCTATGACAATGTCGTCCAACGTTGTAGTGGCGAACTGGTTCATATAGACGATCTGGAAAACAAGCGATCGGAATTTGCGATCGAGCCCTTGACCCGATTGGCTAAGTGGCTACGGTTAGATATTCCCCATCCTTCTGAGTCTGAGCCTTACAAACGTATATTTCTGTCAGGGGCTGGTCTTTTGGTAATTAGTCTAGGTGTATGGTTTGTCTTTCGGTATATACAGCAACTGCCGCGATTGCCAGAAATTATCACCCAACCGACAGAAACTGCCAATGCGATCGCGACTAGACTGAACTTACCCACAGAGTCCATATCTCGAGAGAAACTCGTAGAACAGTACAAAAACGGGCGGCGGGACTTTAAACAGGTCAACCTCGCTGGCGCAACCCTAAATGGGCTAAATTTAAGCGGGATCGATCTCAGCAATTCCGTACTAGAGAGAGTCGATCTGCATCAAACCGATCTAAGTGGGGCAAATTTATCTGGAATTATCTTGGCAAAAGCCGATCTGCGGGGCGCGAATCTCACCAGTACCAACCTCACCGATGCTGACTTGACCGAGGCAAACCTGAGGGAGGCAAATTTAACCAAAGCTGTACTTTTGCGCGCTGATTTAAAGCAGGCAAAGTTAAGTTTTGCCGTTCTACAGGGAGCTGACCTAATGCGGTCAAACCTACGCGAAGCTGATTTAGGGCTTGCCGACTTGAGAAGTGCTAACTTGGTGTTGGCAAATTTATTCAAAGCAAATTTACTCAAAGCGAGATTGAGAGAAAGCAATTTAGGCGCAGCCAATCTCACGCAAGCCAATTTAGATTCTGCCGATTTGGTGTTAGCCGATCTGCGATCGGCTGAACTTTATCAAACCAATCTTTCCAGCGCTAACCTGAGTTCTGCGAATTTAAGCTCGGCAAATCTTGTTTTTGTTGAGCTAGCGGGTACAAATTTAAGTGGGGTTAACTTTCGAGGCGCAACAGTTGACAATGTCAATAACATTCAAGATGCAAATTTTGCCAATGTCATGAATCTATCACTTGCGACGCGCAAGTATTTTTGTGCTAGTGCTAGTGGCACCTTCTCAGGCAGTAATACACCTACCAAAGTGACGCTTAGTTGCCCTTAAGTTGGTTATCGGTTATTTGGTTATCAGTTATCGGTATTCAGACCGATCGCTGAATACTGCCCACTGTCAACTGTCAACTGCTTTTACGTCCTTTCACACCATTAACCAACCAATCAAACTTCACTCTGGCGAGATCCATATTGCCAACAATGCCTTGTTCGAGGCTACCTTTTTCTTTTTCTAAGTCTTCTAACTCCATGCCGTACCCTAGGCGACTGACAGTGCCACGCATGCGATCGGATAAACAAATCGCCAAGGCATGATAAAAACGGGAGGCAAAGCCAGTGTCTTGCTGCAATTTGGCATTTAACTGCAATCGTGGAATCGAAAGTACGAGGGATTCGGTTTCGGCTCTTACGGTGGCTAGAGGAGGACGGGCATCAATAAACGATATTTCGCCCACAATCTCGCCACTAACGATTCTGGCTAATTCTTTGTTGTCTAATGACTCAATACGGACGCTGAAATTACCATTGACAACAATATAAAACGCATCGATCGCTTTCCCTTCCTGAATCAAGACTTTACCAGGTGCGATCGTTTCTTTTCTGCCTTTCAGGATCATCCAGTCAAGGTCATCGTTGTTGAGTACACCTAAAAAGAGTAATACTTGTTTCATGACTGATACCTTAAACTTCTCCCAAAGCTCGAGAAAACATATTTTCGCATAATGTAGCAGATTGTCAGAAAATTGTGGTTGGTTAAAGTTTGACTGACAGAGCTAAACTAGCCAACGAAACAGACATAATACTAATACGAAAGGATAAATTTATGACCCGTGCCATCATGGAAACCAGCAAAGGTACGATTAACCTAGAGCTATTCGATCGAGATGCTCCTAATACAGTTAAGAATTTTGTGGATTTGGCACAAAAGGGGTTTTATGACGGCTTAAGCTTTCACCGAGTCATTGATAACTTCATGGTTCAAGGCGGTTGTCCGTTGGGTACTGGCACTGGTGGGCCTGGCTACAAGATCGACTGTGAAATTAACTCTAACAAGCACTTAGCAGGAACTCTATCCATGGCTCATGCTGGTAAAAACACTGGGGGAAGTCAGTTTTTTATCTGCCATTCGCCCCAACCCCACTTAGATGGCGTGCACACGACCTTTGGTAAAACCGAGGATATGGCTGTGGTCAATGCGATTCGTAAAGGTGACAAAATTGTATCTTTGAAAATCGTCGCATAGTCGCAAAGTTACAAATTTCAAGATAACGCCTACGCCTACTTACTTGAGTTAGCGTAGGAGTTTTTATTTGGGGTCTTTCAATGCCAACTATGCTTGTAATGCCATATTTCGGACTAGTACAGCGTGGCATAAGTAAATCGACTATTTAAAATTTCAGGCATCAGACACTATGTTCACGATCGCTACTCAATGGCACATGGATTTCCGCCACGGTGTACTAGCTCTCCTATATCAGAATTGCTATCAAAAATTGCCTCTTCAGCAATCTCTTTAGGTAAGAGTTGGTATTTAATCATTAATTCAACTGTCCCTTCTCTACAAAAAGAACATTGTTCTTTAGAGTAAATTAATTTGAATAAATTGATTAATTTATCGGTCTTGCAGATTTCAATGTTCCTATCATCTTCAAGGATTTTGTAAGTGCCAAACTCTAAATAGTGGAACTCATCATCATCATTAATCCCTAAAAGTATTTTTTCAATCAGATCTAAATCTGACTCTTCAAAGTTATTGGATAGGATCTCGAAAGATTCACGCAAACATACTCTACTTTCAATATTATTTAGTGCAATCTGCCTAATTCGACCGTCTTTAAAAAAGCTCAAAGATTTTAACGCATGCGCTCTAATAGATTCATCATTTGATTCAACAAATTTTGTTAATTTATCAAATTCAAAAGGAAATTTTGTTCCTGCGAATAGTTTTAGGTATCTCTGTTGTATATTTTCGTCCTTTTCGTTTAAAAAATCTTCAGCAATTTTTAAAATATCGTCTTGTTTGAGCCTTGCATGCCATGCGCTGAAACGGGATAGATGACCTGCTTGAATCTCTTGATTAAAAGCATCATAAGACCAATCTTTAGATTTACGTTCTTTCAAACGCTCCTGATTTGCATTGACAGCAACTAAGTAAGCTTGAATAAAGTTATTATTGATTGCTTTTTCTTGCAAAAAAGATAATGCTTGAGTGCCCGATAGAGATTCATTGGTATAAGTAATAAGATGATCGTCTTCCCAAGCTGACGAATCACTCTGCAAACATTTTCCCCTAGCTTCAGCAATAAATGCTAAGGCTTCTAATCCGTCTAAATCAATTAAATCAGTTGCATGAATTTCGCGACTGCAATTAGTTGGATCGAACCTACGATAAAGATTTTGTCGCGCATCAACATTTCCTTTTAAAGCAAAAATTTTGCACAGTGAAAACAATTGGCATAAATCCCAATCCTCTATGCTTTCATTAAGTAATTCACCAACTAGCTTGTTTTCTAGTATTTGACTCTGCTTTGTAGAAGCAATAATTCGATATAAATACTTGGCTCGGTTCTCCTGACATTGAGGATCGTAGGCTTGACAATTTATACAAGCATCAAAAATCAGATCGCTGAAATCAATATCTTGATTTTCTCTAACCAGTAATAAAGCCCTACCAGTTCCTTTTCTGAGAGATTCTTTTACCTGATTTTTTGTGTCTGACATGAGCTGAAATAATTCTATTATAGCGATCCTTAATAGTTTATGAATGTAGTACAAGCTTCCAGCCCATGCAGGCATCTTGCCTGCGTTACAAATCATTTAGGATTGCTATAGCTCAGATCGATCAAGTAACCAGTCCGTGCTGGAGGGCATAGCGGACGAGTTCGGTGCGGCTGCCAGTTCCGGTTTTACTAAATAGGCGACTGACATATTTCTCAACATTACGAATCGTTGTGCCCAAACGCTTGGCAATTTCTTTATTCATCAAGCCTTCTACAACCAGCTCTAACACGCTTTGTTCGCGGGGGGTAAACTCGATTTTAATGGGGGCAGGTGTGGTTATAATCGATGGTTTTTGCTTGAGTAAAGCTTTGATTTCTGCCAACTGTCCCGCTAAGTCGGTAATTTCTGCTGCATTCGCCGCATTGCTATTTGCTTGCACGTTCCGACGAATCAAAAGATTTTCGACGATCGCCACCAACTCATCAGGGTCAAAGGGTTTCGATAGATAGCCATCGCAGCCTGCCTGATAGCCCGCAATGCGATCGCTGGTCATGCCTTTTGCGGTGAGAAATACCACGGGTAAACTGACAAAGCGATCGTCAGTGCGCATTTGTTTGAGAAACTCAAAGCCGCTCACCTGCGGCATCATCACATCCGTAATTACCAAATCGGGTGTGATTTGCTCTAAAAGTTGCCATGCTTCGCGGGCATTACTGGCAACTCTGACCAAAAAGCCACTATCTTCTAAATATGCCTGTACTGCTTCCCTCAGCCCAGGTTCGTCATCAACCAGCAAAATATGTGCAGACATAGGAACCAATTCCTAAAGTAATTACTAGAGTAATACCAATTTCTCTTAAATTTGCAACAGATTGAATTTGGAGTTCCGCGCAGAGCGCGGTCTTTTCAAAAAGATGCGTTGTGATTTTTTGAAAATGGTATGAGCCATCCTTACAGGTTTTGTCTGTTTCTATATCCTTTGCTAAATTCATCGGTAGCTGCCAAACTGAGCAGGCAAGATGCCTGCACTACGGATAGACACAACCTATTGAGGAGTCGTATTGAGCAACCGTCAATTAAGGGCTAATCGTCTCAACCACAGCACTAAATCCTGATTGCGCGAGGTTTTGGACTTGGGTATTGGCAATTTTGCGATCGTTGTAAGCCCCAACCTGTACGACCAATCGGCCATTGAGGTTTGAGGCAAAAGCATTGGGAATTACACGACGAATCTGTAAGGTGTCTTCTCTAGAGGATACAGGAATAACGACACGGTAACGGGGGCGATCGCTAGGATTTATTCTCGGGTTACTAAAAGCTGTAGAGGAAGGTGGCGCAATCACAATCGGTCGATTTACAGGCTCCCCTGCAGGAGGTGACATCCGAATTGGGGGTAAATCATTACTGATCGTCGTGTTTGTAGGAATAGGAGCGCTAAATTGATTGGGTGCAATGCGCACAACCACAGAATTTGCTAAAGGTTCAAAGCGTTGAGGCAGTTCGAGTTGAGAATTATTAAGGGAATTTAAAGCGTTACTCAAAGAACTACTCGATGCAGGCACATAGACGGGATGGGCTGTGCGGGTATAGCTCTGGACAGAAGGAGTTACTTGATTTGTTGCTACCGTTCTGATCGCTGGATTGGGTAATGAACTGGGTATCAAACTTGTTGTTTGAGTAGGCTTAGGGGGTTTAAGCGTCAGCCGAACGGTTGGCTTTACAGGTGAAACTTGAGGGTAAACCTGAGATGGCAAAAGGGATGTGGCTGTAGGAGAAACGCTTGCAGTTTGGCTATCGAGAAATTGAAGCTTACCCGTCACCTTTTTAGGATTGACTTGATTGCCGATCGAAGCGATCACCTTAGAAGTTGCATTTTGAACATCAGATTGGCTATTGTTACGAAAAATATTGCCACCCGAGTCCTTAGAACTACCTAAATCAGGAGATGCGTTGCCGAGAATCATTAAACCACTGCGCTGACTATTTTCGATCGCATTACTGCGCAACACTGGACGGGAGTTACCCTGAGCCAAAATTCCATCTTGGTTACCAGAAACCATATTTTCTGTAACTTGCGGTGCGGCATCTTGCAGAATATTGAGTCCAAAGCCATTGTTTTGTAACAAGTTGCCACGAATTTCTGGGCTAGCAACACCACTGATGGAAATACCTGTCGCTACATTCTTGAGAAAGACATTACTCGAAATCAGCGCTGCCGAATTGCCTGTGACGATCGCACCATCCTGTTGATTACCTGTCAGGGTATTGTTGGCAACGATGGGACTGCTAGACTCAATCCATAATCCATAGCCGCGCACATTGGGATTCGTGATCGTAACGCCCCGTAACTCGGCGCGATCGCTTGCCACAATCGTGACATTCTGACTTGAGAACAGGGGTGAATTAAAATTGCCACCGCCAACGATGCGAATTTCTTTGCCTTTACTGGCTTCGTCGCCGCGCAAAATTACATTGGAGGGCACCTGAAGTGGAAATACTTCGCCATTTGTCGCACTATAGGTTCCGCGTGCCAACTGAATGATTACATTACTGCCGCTACTGAGTTTCAGCGCATAGGTAATTGTTTTTAAGACTGCTTGAGATTGATTGCCCACGCGATCGCTGCCGTTAATCGGATCGACATAGATTACGGTCTGAGGAATGGCTTCAGCAATTAAAGCCTGCGGGGCTCTCTGAGCAATAGCCTGCATGTTTTTTTGCGCAGAGGCAGGACTCTCAGCGAACGCTAAGCCAACGAATACCGCAGCGATCGGAACTAGCTGTGTTAGCTTTGAGATTGTATAGTCTGAGTCGCGAAAATTTGAGTTACGAAAACTGTTCAAGTTTCTAAAACCTCTAGAAATACTCATCACACCAGCAAGATAATTATTTTAAAGATTGCCATCTTAATAAACCTTCAGAATAATAACCCAATAAGTCAAGATACCTAAATAGTGGTGATACATTTGGCGGAACAGAATTTCTCTCAAAACAGCCTTCAAACTCAATCCCAGCGGATTTTGAGCCGCATTCTCGATGCCAACCTCGATCGCAGCCGTGAAGCCCTACGCGTCATTGAAGAGTGGTGTCGATTTGGGCTGGAAAGCGCTGAATTATCGAATCGGTGCAAGCAACTACGTCAAGCTCTGGCAATTTGGCACGTTGACGAACTGCGTCAAGCCAGAGACACCCCTGCCGATGTTGGGACAGCCCTAAGCCATGACAATGAGGAGCGACGCAGTAACATCCAAGTCGTGCTCAGAGCAAATTTTTGCCGCCTGCAAGAAGCCATGCGGGTCTTAGAAGAATATGGCAAGGTTTACGATCCTCAAATGGGGGCGGCTTTTAAGCAAATGCGCTATCAGGTTTACACCTTAGAAAGCCAGACTCTCGCGCTCGATCCCACTGATTCTAAAGAGGATCGCCTCCAGAAATTGCAGGATGCCCATTTGTATTTGGTAACGATGCCCAGCGATCGCCTCCGCGAAACCGTAGAAGCGGCTTTGCAGGGCGGGGTCAAGATCGTGCAATATCGCCAAAAAGATGAAGATGATGGCGCCAGAGTCGCGATCGCCCAACAACTTTGCCAGATTTGCCATCAATACAACGCGCTCTTTCTGGTCAACGATCGGGTGGATATTGCTCTAGCGGTGGGAGCCGATGGGGTGCATTTGGGGCAGCAGGATATGCCCGTGGCGATCGCAAGGTCGATTTTAGGCAAAGATTTAATTATTGGGCAGTCCACCACTAATCCTGATGAATTACAACGGGCGATCGAAGCTAAGGCAGACTATGTGGGCGTTGGGCCCGTTCATGCCACTCCTACGAAACCAGGTAAGGCAGCGGCAGGCTTTGATTACGTGCGCTATGCTTCCCAAAAATTAGACCAGAAAGAAATGCCTTGGTACGCGATCGGGGGCATTGATGCCGATAATCTTGCCGAGGTGGTCAATGCGGGTGCGCGTCGTGTGGCGGTCGTGCGATCGCTCATGCAAGCTGAAAATCCTACCCTTACAGCACAGCAAATGTTATCTATTGTCTGTGGGCAACACCAAAGCGTATGATGAGACTCAGTACACTTACATGTAAGCACAGTAATTTTTCATGGATATCTTGACATTAGGCTGGGTCGCTCTTTTGGGCATGTTCACGCTCTCGATCGCTTTTGTGGTTTGGGGTCGGAATGGCATGTAGTTGCTAGGTTAACAACAGTAAAACGACAACTAAGAACAATAAAAAGAGATGTCTGAAACTGCAATCATCAGTGTCTTCTTCTGGCTTGCTTTTGTGCTGTTATTTCTCGTCACAGCTGGCGTGATTTATCTCACCTTTTTAGAATGGCAAGATCGTCGTCGCAATAAAATTTAGATCGGCAAGGTCTAACGGGCAAGTCGGGTTAACGATTTGCCCATATTTTTGTTGCTATTCTCAAAAATCTTGATTCGGAATTGGATGAACTTCGCGGCTAAACTGCTCTGGGCTAGAAGATCCCATGACAGGAGTAGAATTCTTTTTACGCAGCTAAGCGATCGCTAACGCGCTCTAACTGTGCCTCACATTGGCTAAAAATATAATTTACCGCAGCCGCTAATTTGTCGAGGTCATACATGGTGAAAGGGGCAATATTTTTTGTGAAAATTTTCTGTTCCAGCTTGCCAAATTGCCAAAAGCTACCGTTAGAAGCAATCCCAAATACGATTACATCTAGGTCAGCATTTAAACCTTGGGCAGCAATCATCTCGGCGATACATTGTCCCCATGCTGCCTCAAAATTATCTTGCTTTGCTTCCACTAGCATGAGATAAGGGCGATCGAATACGACTTTGCCTAGAGGCGATCGCCTTGCGAGAATATATTCAGGAAAGCCCGATAGTTTCTCATCGTAGTTAAGAGACTGATGGCTCCACAACAAAAACTTGCTGCGATAATGTTTCCAAACTTCCTTAAGCATCGGATAGATGAGATTCTCGCAGATCGCAAATTCAGAATTATCGACCACACCTTCGCGCATCATCAGTTGCAGATCTTCGCGAAAGTAGTCAGAAACTGCGAATGGCAGGGCTTGGATAAAGTCAGCTTCAGTATAGGTAATCTGAAACTCTTTAACGACTGCACCAATTGTTCTGTAGCTTCCAAAAGACATACTTAGTTCCTTTAACTCATGGCATATTTTTGTAATACTTACACTTGTGGTTCAATGCCCATAGTGCTTAGTAGCTAAGGATTTGATGCGTTACGGCTGTCTCTATTCTATGTTTAATTGTTTCCATCTAACCTAGTCGATAAATCTCACCTAACTGCCAAGCTGCCCGATTTTTGGAATCTAAGCTTGCGATTTCTGTATCTAAAAATTGCCGATCGCCTTCCGAGTCAATAAAAAAGCGTAACTCCTGAACGGGAAGCCATTGGCTGATTTGTTGTAACAGGGTTGCCACCGCTTGGCGGTAGGGATGATCGGGCTGGCTGTACCATGCTCCCACTTCCATATTTGCCTGATCGAAACCTAAATGCACGATCGTGGTTGCTTGGTCTGCGGATGATGGTGCTGTAAACTTTTCGGGAAAAGGACTTGAAGTTGCTTCTTGTAAAAGCAGATCGGCATCACTAGCCAGCGATCGCAATTTATCTAAACCCGTAGCCAGATCGGCTTTTGCTTCCCAACGAATCCATAAAGTTATTAGCTTGGTTTGCAAGAGCAAATGCCCCATTTTTTCTGCCTTGGTTTCCAAGTAGCGGAAGTTATATTCGTTGGTCTCAATCAGTAAAGGTAAACGTCCCACAACTTCGATGCCGAAACCTTTTAAGCCTGCGATTTTACGGGGATTGTTGGTAATCAGGCGCATTTTTCGCACACCTAGGTCATGCAAAATCTGAGCGCCGACACCATAGGTACGCAGATCGGGGGCAAACCCTAGCTTTTCATTTGCCTCCACGGTGTCAAACCCCTGATCCTGCAAAGAATAGGCTTTGATTTTATTAATCAGACCAATGCCTCGCCCTTCTTGGCGCAGGTAAATCACCACGCCAGAGTCATTGTATTCAATCATTTTGAGCGCGCTCTGCAATTGCGATCGACAGTCACAGCGCAAAGATCCCAAGGCATCCCCTGTCAGGCACTCGGAATGTACGCGTACGATGACTTCGCGATCGCGAAACTCACTGGGATTGCCTTTGACGATCGCCAAATGCTCGGTATTGTCTAGGCTATTGCGATAGGCATATACCTTAAAGTCACCGAATAAAGAGGGCAGGGTGGCGATCGATTCGCGATGTACAAAGCGCTCGTGCTCTAGCCGATAGCTAATTAGGTCGGCGATACTAATTAATTTGAGATTGTGGCGTTTGGCATACAGGATCAATTCGGGCAACCGTGCCATCGAGCCATTATCATTTTGAATTTCGCAGATCACGCCCGCAGGGTAAAGCCCCGCCATTCGGGCTAGATCGACGGCGGCTTCGGTATGACCAGCCCGTTTGAGCACCCCACCCTGTTTGGCGCGCAGAGGAAAAATATGCCCCGGTCGGCGCAAGCTATTCGGGCGCGTCTCGGGATGAATCGCTACTTGAATCGTGCGAGATCGGTCTTCGGCGGAGATACCCGTACTAGTGCCCACAGCAGCGTCAATGCTGACCGTAAATGCTGTTTGTTGGCTATCGGTGTTGCGATCGACCATCAAGGGTAAATCTAACCGATCGAGGCGATCGCCTGTCATGGCAAGGCAAATCAAACCCCGCGCATACACAGCCATGAAGTTGACCATATCGGGCGTGGCAAACTGCGCTGCCCCGATTAGATCGCCTTCATTTTCGCGATTTTCGTCATCTACGACAACAATTAATTTGCCCGCTTTTAGATCGCTTAGGGCATCGGTTATGGAATCAAACTGAAACTGGGACAAAGCTTTATCTCATGAGTCTTACTCATAATTATAGTTTGGAGCAGTTAGGAAACTGGGAAATTTAGCATTTGTGTATTTTCTAACCCTAAATCGCCTATACCGATTGAGGTATCATTACTTAGGTCTTTAGAGATGCAACAAAAAACATGATGCGAGTGCTGGCATTAGTTCCGGGTGGAGTTGGCGATCAATTGCTATTTTTCCCTACTCTAGAAACCCTTAAACAGCAATATCCTCAAGCTGCGATCGATGTTGTGGTCGAGCCGCGTGTGATTGGTGCATACAAGGTTTGTCCCTCAGTCAGGAAAGTTTTAACGTTCGATTATAAAGACCGCAATAGTCTGGCGGATTTTGGCAACTTGCTCGGCATCATTCGCGATCAGGAGTACAACGCCGTTGTCTCTCTGGGGCAACGGTTTTCTGTGAGATTTTTATTGTGGTTGACGGGCATCCCGCAGCGAGTTTCCTTTGCAGGACAGGGCGATTATTTACTGACCCAAGCGGTTCCCCTAAATACCAATCAGTATGCGGCTGCCATGTATCACGACCTGCTTAAAGGTTTTGATATTAACGTCCCCTGCCCGCCGATTAAAATTAATGTCGCCAAAACCGATATCGACTGGGCAACCAACGAGCAAAAGCGTCTGGGGATTGCCAATGGCTACATTTTGATTCATGGTGGTTCGAGTGCCTTAGCGATCAAAAAGGGCATTGATAAAATTTATCCTGTGGAGAGTTGGGTGACGATCGCTCAAGATATCCAAGAGAAACTGCCCAAGTTACCGATTGTGATTCTCAAAGGGCCTGAGGATGCTGAGTTGGTCAGTAAACTTACGGCAAAGCTCCCCAAAGCCTTGGTGATTTCACCCCCAGATATCGGTAAACTTGCCGCTGTCATTGCTGCTGCAAATTTGCTGCTTTGTACGGATAGTGCGCCTATGCATCTGGGTGTGGCCGTGGGAACGGCTCTGGTGGCTTTGTTTGGGCCCACTTCGCCAGAAAAGCTCTTGCCTCTGAACGATCCTAAAATTAAATTTGTCAAAGCTCCTGAAGGAAAACCGATCGCTGCGATCGCTCCTCAAGATGTCTTAGCAAAAATTTGGCAAGATTAACGGTTAATTGAGGCTGATCTTCCTCAGCCTAGCATTGTAGGGGCAATTCATGAATTGCCCCTACAATGCGGATGCCCGTATAGAATAGGGCGATCGCAGATTTCTCAAATAGTCGCTAGAACAAAAAATTTATTTGTGTCGATCGGGGTTGCAAAATTGTCATGACAAAATTTGTATTTGTAACGGGCGGAGTCGTCTCCAGCATCGGTAAAGGCATTGTGGCGGCTAGTTTAGGCAGGCTGCTCAAGTCTAGAGGCTATTCTGTATCGATTTTAAAGCTCGACCCCTATATCAATGTCGATCCTGGGACGATGAGTCCGTTTCAGCATGGAGAGGTTTTTGTCACCGAAGATGGGGCAGAGACTGACCTCGATCTGGGGCACTACGAGCGCTTTACCGACACTGCCATGTCAAAGCTCAATAATGTCACCACGGGGGCAATTTACCAAGCCGTAATTAATAAAGAACGGCGCGGCGATTATCAGGGGGGCACGGTACAGGTGATTCCCCACATCACCAACGAAATTAAAGAGAGAATTCGCCGCGTTGCGACTAACACCAACCCTGATTTTGTGATTACCGAAATTGGCGGTACGGTCGGGGATATTGAATCGCTGCCCTTTGTAGAAGCGATTCGGCAGTTTCGCAAGGATGTGGGGCGCAAGAATGTTCTTTACATGCACGTGACGCTGATGCCTTGGATCGCCTCGGCTGGAGAGATGAAAACCAAACCCACGCAGCACTCTGTGAAAGAACTTCAGTCGATTGGGATTCAAGCGGATATCTTGGTTTGCCGCAGCGATCGCCCCCTGTCGCAAGGTCTCAAAGATAAAGTGGCAGAATTTTGTAACGTTTCCCCAGAATGCGTGATTACGGGGCAGGATGCCAAAACGATTTACGAAGTTCCCTTAATTCTCGAACGCGAAGGATTGGCGGAGCAGGTGCTCAATCTCTTGGGTATGGAACAGCGTCAGCCCGATCTGCGCAATTGGCAAGTCCTGGTAGATCGTCTCTATCGTCCCGAACATACGGTTGAAGTTGCGATCGTCGGGAAGTACGTTCGTCTTACGGATGCCTATCTCTCTGTAATTGAGTCCCTACGCCATGCAGCAGTGTCCCTCAATAGTGCTGTGAACGTGCGCTGGATTAACTCTGAGGATGTGGAAACCTTTGGGGCTGAAAGGTTCCTGCAAGATGTGGATGCGATCGTCGTACCAGGGGGATTTGGGATTCGCGGCGTGGATGGAAAGGTTGCCACGGTTGCCTATGGACGCGAGCAAAAGATTCCATTTTTGGGACTCTGTTTGGGCATGCAATGCGCCGTAATTGATTGGGGTAGAAATGTCGCTCACTTAGAGGATGCCAATAGTTCCGAGTTTAATCCCGATACGAATAATCCAGTAATTCACCTGCTACCCGAACAGCATGATGTTGTGGATTTGGGTGGAACCATGCGGTTAGGACTCTATGCTTGTCGTGTCGTACCGAATACGCTAGCGAGTCGCCTCTATCAAGATTCAGTCATCTACGAACGCCATCGCCATCGCTATGAGTTCAACAATGCCTATCGCACGCTATTCCTAGAGTCTGGTTATATGGTCAGTGGAACCTCGCCTGATGGCAGACTGGTGGAAATGATCGAGCTACCCGATCATCCTTACTTCATTGCCACGCAGTTCCATCCTGAGTTCCAGTCGCGCCCAAGTACGCCCCATCCATTATTCCAAGGACTCGTGCAAGCAGCGCTCGACTATAAGCAAAAGCATCACCCCCTAGAGCGATCGCAGCTCGAAGAGTCTCTCAATGGAATCCATTCTCTGCAAGATGAGAAGCAAATGCAAACCTGATCGATATTTTGAAAATTCTCTCTTAACTATGAATATATTCAGCTTTGTGAGCTAAGTCATATAATCTGAATTCAGATTGTATGACTGTTTATCTACATTTCCAATTAAATGCTTTATTTCTCATATTTCATGCCCATAAGCCTTAATTTTTGTTAATACTCCCAAAAAATTTAGATTTTTGAGTTACTGTCAATTAATCAATAATTCACAAAAATTGTATTAAGCTGAAGAAGTAAAAAATGAAGCTATCATCAGTTCGGCTAATTAACTTTCGATGTTTTCAAGATAGTGGTGAAATCCCTTTCCAAAAGTTTTCAATTTTAATTGGTAAGAATGATGGTGGTAAATCTTCACTTCTATATGCTATCCAAAAAACGCTAGATTTAAAAGATACATTTTCACAAGAAGATTGTAGATGGCTAGATAGCGAAGATGATCAAGCGAAAAGAGTAGATGAGTTAGAAGTTCGGATAAGACTAGTTGACAGAGATGATAATAAATATCATATTCGTGCTGTTTATTCTTCTGATGGAACCATCAAACGTCAACTTGAGGATGAGTGTGTTGGAGATGAGAGTTTAGATGATGATTTTGAATCTTTGAACCTAAATGCGTTAAAAGAACTTTGTCAACTTTACAGCTTGGATCCACAAGGAGCAAAATCCCAAAAAATTACTTTTACCACTGCGTTAACAAATCATAGAAATTCTCTCCCTAAAAGTCTTGGTTGGAGGGCATTACCACTTGAAGTATCCAAAAGATTTCCTAAAATCCATCTTTATCAAACTATCAGTAATATTGAACCAGACAAAGTGATTAAAAGCACTTTGGAGTCACACTTTAAAGAGAATCTTTTAAATAGTCATAAAGAATCCATACTTTCAATCACAACAACAGCTCAAGAGAAGCTTAATGAGCAAGCGGTAAATCAGCTACTGCCTGCTCTTAAAGAGCACTGTACTACTGTCAAAAACATTAGTGTTGAAATTGGTGAAAATTCGTTCTCTAACTTAACTGTTAGTGAAGTTAAAATAACTCAAGAAAATGGACGTCCAATTGACTGGAGTCGAATAGGTTCTGGGAAAAAGCGTGAAATGTCTTTAGGAATCTTTCGGTGGCAGCAGACAATGCTAACGGATAACTTGTCTGCTACTGAGTCTACCGACGACGAACAGACTTCTATCCTAGCTTTGTTTGATGAGCCAGATGTAAATCTAGACTATCAAGCTCAACACTTGGTTAGTCACCTACTACAAAAATTAGCAGATTTCAACGCTTGTCAAGTTTTAGTTGCTACACACTCATTGAATTTAATGGATACATTGCCTATACATAGTCTGACATTCTTTGATACACCACCAATTGTTCCGTGGAGATTTGAAGATGGTAACGCTGAGACAGAAACCATTGAAAGGGTGCTTACTTCACTTGGAGTACGTAACAGTGCATTGTTTAATGAGAGACTGATGCTTGTTTTTGAAGGACAAACAGAAATAAATGTGTTCGATATACTTTATGCTTCTGTAACTGGATTTTCACTTCGTCTCAGTGGTATCTATGCAATTAATGGTCAAGATAATAAGCAAGCTCTTGATCTGGCTAAGCTTCTAAAGAAGGGGAACAGAAGGGTTGTATGTGTTCTTGATAGTGACTGTCGGCAAAATCCCGCACTAAAGTTAGATGGCGATGCTGTAGCGATTAAGCAAAAACATAGTTTAATTTTAGGAGAGGAATTATTTTTTCTTGGATCTGTTGAACTAGAGGATTTGTTTGATGACAGTCTCTGGGTATCAGTTCTAAATTGTAACCATCCACAAATAGTTGAGGGGCAACAATGGAAGACTGAAGATATTGCTCCTATTCGTGGCGACAAGAAATTTTCTAAAGAAATTGAAAAACTTGTAGAAGAAAAGTCTAGTGGCCCTATTAGTAAGCCTGAATTGGGAACTGCATTAGCTAAAGAGGCAGTTTCAAAGAAACTAATCCCGCAAAAGATTGTTGGTTTAATAGAGGATATTCAACGTCTTGTACCAAGTCCTGTTAGTTAATCACCAAATAATAGTTTTTATGCCTCGTAATCAAGTTCCCTCCTTTAAGCAGGTAAGGTATAACGTTTCTCGATTGCCGATGTAATGCGATCGCGACTTTCAGCAGGTGTAATATCTGTAGTTCTCTCAACTTGGCTTACCTCTTCTGCTAAGGTTTCATCTTTAATCGCATTTTGGAGCCAAGTCGAGTAATCTTGACGATGTAAATGATGTAACCAAGTGAGATCGTCAACTCCCGCCGCTAGCTGGATAAACATCGTTAGATTTTGTGCTTTTAAATTTAATTGTTCGTCTTCACCCCTAAAATAAAAGCAGCGATCGTTGCCCAGTATACCTTCAGCATAGGTTCGCATATGTCTTTGTCGCTCTTGGCGAGGAGGAATCACCTGGAATTGGAAAGGCTGCTCTTCAGTTTTCAAAAACCAAGCAACTCCCTCTCCAGATGCAAGTTCGGCTGGTAGTGCATCAGTCGGTAGTTTATGTCCTACAGCTTTGCAAAAATCCGCAATTGTTTGCATAGGTGTCTTGACAGCAATAATCGTATCAACTAAAGCTAAGGCTGAAGCTGCCACATGCTCGGGATGAACTGTAATCATCAAAATGCCATTTACAGATTGCGGCAAGGTGACCGCAGCATTCCAAGACGAAGGGAACATATGATGTACCTCGTCGATCGCAATCCAATGGGGTCTTCCAGTTCGCACGCGCATTTCTAATAAAGAAGGCAGCAGTTGAGCCAGAAATGAGGGGCGATCGTCGGCTTTTACTCCCATGAGATTGACTACTAGATTTTGTTCTGGCTTACTCAAAATTGCCAAGACTTCAGTTGGATTAGGAATCTGTTGAATATTTCCCAATACGATCGTGCCATCAAAGTTTTGATAATCCCCTTCGGGATCGATGATACAAAACTGATAGCCTTTCTCCATAAACCTCTCTAGCATTCCTGTCGCTAGCGTTGATTTCCCCCCACCAGAAGTACCTGCCAGTAAAATGTTTCGGTTAAGTGGTTGGATGTAAACATCTCGATCCGTGTTGAGTCTTCCCAATAAGATGTTATGTCGCTCTGGCAAAAGCAACGATTCCTGTAAATCTTCTTTGAGTAATCGGTCGATTAATTCAATTACGCCATCTCCTCGACTTCCTAAAGTTACCCAATCTACTTCACTCTTTACCGATGGTAGTGCATTATCTACTGCTACCGAAAACTCGCTCAATTTCAGAAACGCAAGGTCATTCTCGGCATCCCCGATCGCTACTGTATTATGAACCGATAGACTCATTCGGCTTAGAGCTGCAACTAGTCCTGAAGCTTTATTGACTCCTGCTGGCAGAACCATGACCGCACCTTTATTAAAGATGACCTGTAAGTCTAAGCCCAGTTCGCGAATTACAGTAAGAATCTCTACTTCATGGGGTTCCCAAGTCGCTACAATAACTTTTCCGACCGAGAGTGGATGGATATCCCGCGATCGCAATTCCTGCACAAAGCTCTCGGGGGGCAGACTGCCTAGCAAGAATTCTTCGCAAGTTGAAGGAAAGTATAATGCCGCACCATTCTCACTTATGACACAATCAAATAGGTTAACTTCAGGAAATACCTGACAGAGATCGTCCAGTTGCCTTCCTGTTACTAGAATTAGCTTTCGTCCAGTTTTTTGTAGTCTTTTAAGGGCTTCTAATGTTGCATCTAATACCTGTCCCCCAGTAGCTAAGGTTCCATCGTAATCTGTCGCTAAGATTAAATAGTGCATAAGTGTTCAACTCAATATCATAGTTGGCATTGTTTTCAGGAGCAATTGTTGCCGCCTAGCGAATTAAAGAGCGATCGCCAAGTGCTGCAAAACTTATTGTTTGTTCCTGTTCACCAAGGAAATAAAAGGAGAAACCGTCTCTTTCAAAGTAGTACTAGTTCCTCCATATAAATTCTTATGCTTAATTCATCTCTAGCGTGACATAGCCATGTTTAACTTCATGAGTGAATTGATTGATTATAGAGGAAACACTGTCCCTATCTAGTCATCATACGTCGCGATCGAAATATTCAGGTGCCTATAACTGTATTAAATACTTCCACATTTTCCATACTCACATCGTCTAGATCGGCTCCACGGAAAATTGCAAAACTTAGATTCGCTTCATTTAGGCAAGCGCCACTTAAATCAGCTCCATCAAAATTTGCCAAGATCAAACTCGTCCCCTCAAGATTGGCACCTCTGAGATTTGCCCCACTCAAATCGGCTCCGTTGAGATCGGCATGACTTAGATCGCTTCCTGCTAAGTTGGCTCCTCTGAGGTCAGCCCCATTCAAGTCTGTATTGGCTAAATTACTAAAACCTAAAGAAGCTCCTTCGAGTTTTACACCACTCAAAGTACTGCGACTGAGATCGGCGAGGTCTAAGCGCGCATTTCTCAAATCTGTAAACGCTAAATTAATTCCCTCTAGATTACAACCCGTCAAGATTGCATTTTTTAAGTTGACATGGGTAAAGTTTCTGGCCCCAATTCGATACAGCTTGGCAACATTTAAGCCATCTACTTTAGCTGGGGCTGGTGGTGAAATACCTTTTGAACTATTCATATATTTCTCCATCTACTAACAACGTTTTAAAATGATTTGAATAATTTAGGACTTACACACAAAACCCCGAACGAGCACAGCTAATAAATCTTAGAATCAATACCTTTCTGGGATTTTAGCGATTTTTTTATGAAAGTGTTTTATAATACAATAATCTTACTCGATTTCAGAGAATTTTTTGATTTGTATATCATTTCTTCATAAAGGGAATGGGAATAAGTCATGATTTAAAGCGATCGCGGAAATCTCAAATTCTTTTCTCAAAATCTAGACTGAGAGAGAAATAGATCGATCTTGCTAGCACTTAAATTATGAATTTCCATGCCTATATTTTTGAGAATCGATTTAGCAGCTATTTAATGTTGACTAAGACTAACATTAGGACCCTATGCTTAAAAGTCACCCGATCGGGTGAAATTTTGGTAATTTCTGTGTAAAGATTTAGTCTAAATTCAAAAAAATCGCAATTTCTAAAATGGTATGGGAGATTTCGGCATTGGCATAACTGATGTCCTCTAGGTTCGTGCCTTGCAAGTCAGCAAATCTAAGGTCAGCCTCATCCAAACATGCACCGCTTAGATCGGCTCCAGATAGGTTTGTAAAGACTAAGCTTGCGCCACGCAGGTTTGCCCCACTGAGATTCGCGCCCCTAAGATTGGCTCCATTGAGGGAGGCACACCTTAGGTCGCACCCACCAAGATTCGCGCCACGTAGGTCAGCTCCGTTGAAGTTGGTATTGTTCAAATTTGCAAAACAGAGCGATGCATTTCTGAGCTTGGCACTACAGAGATTGCAGGAACTCAGATCGGCTAAATCGAAATCAGCTCCATTTAGGTTGGCATCAGAAAAGTTAGCACCCGTAAGATCGCTGTTTTCTAATACAACGTTGCTGAGTTTGTTGCCTGCAAAGTTCCTAGCTCCCATTTCGTAGAGCTTAATCACATGCTGCCCGATGGATATAGATTTTGCATGCATTGATAAAAATTTAGGGCAATTCATATCGCAATTCATCATCTTTTAGTCCTTTTACGATCGCAAGCTGTTTTCAATTAAGCTCTGATTGACTAAATCATAGTTTCCACCAGTCCCTGCAAACTTCACGCGATCGGTTCGCCTGATTGGGTGATTAGAGATGAATTTTTGCCTGTGAATTCTCAACTTTTGTAATGCGCGATCGGGAATTTCAAAACGAATTGAGCTTTTGGTATATTTTTGGCGATTGGAGCGATCGACATAGCCCTACAAAGCAGGGAACTAAGGAATGTCAGAATGGATTTGTTATCATCTTGATGAAAATGTTAACCGTGCGATCTCTCAGGGTTTGAGGAGGGCTGGAATCGATGTTACCACTTCATGAGAGGTAGGCTTACTTGGGAAAAGAGATGAAGACAGAATCACTAATGATTCTATTTCATCATCCATATTTAAATTTAACTTGTGAACTTTCCCGATCGCAACTCCATTCAGTGTAATAACTTCTCTGCCAATAAAGCTCCGTAAATATCTTTGCCGCTCAGTAGTCATATATTTAACCTGTTACGCTAAAACTTCAGACAAAAGCCATAACATCTTTTAAAGGGAGTGCATGATTGCCTTGATAGATCTTAGCATATATGAGGTTTTGCTAATTACTGATATTTAAGTGTCTGCCCCTAGACATCTGGGCAAGCACTGGGAATTGCTTCGATCGCCACAATCAATCATCAAAAATTTACAGCATGAAAAGATTTGCCCAGCGATCGCCTTGGCAAGTCCTACAGAACATCTGGTAACATCGGATATTACAGGTATCGTTTGAGATTGAATGCAGGCAGAAACTTTAGAATTGTTGGAATGGGGAAGGGTATGTCAGCACTTGGCGACGTTTGCCTCGACAAAATTGGGCGCGATCGCGGCGAGCCGTCTCCCAATTCCTGACACCTACGAGCAAAGCCTAGAGCTGCTGACACAGACAAAGGAAGCCTATTTTCTCGAAACCAAGTTGATTGGTGGTGTTTCCATTGAGGGCGTTCAAGATATCACCACTGCGTTGCTACGAGCCGAACGGCAAGGGATTTTGTCCTCAGAGGAACTGCTGGCGATCGCTACCACCCTCGCAGGAGCCCGAAACCTACGGCGCACCTTAGACAATGCTGAGGGTTGTCCGAACTTACAGGATTTAGTCAGCGAACTTCGCACCTATCCTGAGATAGAGCAGGAAATTTATAACTGTATTGACGAGAGTGGAGCTGTTTTAGATCGAGCTTCCGAGAAATTAGGGACGATTCGCCTCGCTTTGCGCCAAGTGCGCGACCAGATTTATAACAGCCTACAGGGAATCATGCAGCGTCGGCAAAATGCCCTGCAAGAGAATGTAATTACCCAACGCAGCGATCGCTATGTGTTGTCTGTGAAAGCGCCACAAAAAGACCAAATCCCCGGTGTGGTGCATGACACTTCTAGTACGGGCATGACCTTGTTTGTGGAACCCAACTCGATCGTTCCTTTGAATAATAAATTGCGGCAGTTGGTGCGCCAAGAACAAACGGAAATCGAAGTAATTTTGCGCCAGCTCAGCGATCGCGTTAGTGAAGTCGTAGAAGACTTACAGCGCTTATTAATTATTGTTACCAAGATTGACCTTGCGATCGCCCGCGCTCGTTATGCCTATTGGCTCGGAGCAAATCCACCCCAATGGAATTCTATTTTGAATGCCAATGTGAATTCCGCGCGGGATAGAACTGCGATTACACTGCGCCAATTGCGCCATCCTCTGTTGGTTTGGCAGCAGCACCACGAGTCAGGACGAGAAGTCGTTCCTGTGGATGTGCTGATCTCCCCAGAGATTCATGTTGTGGTGATCACTGGCCCCAATACTGGTGGTAAAACTGCCACGCTGAAAACCTTTGGCTTGGTAGCCTTGATGGCAAAGGTGGGAATGTTTATTCCTGCGAGAGAACCTGTGGAGCTACCTTGGTTCGATTGGGTACTGGCGGATATTGGCGACGAGCAATCGCTCCAACAAAATCTTTCCACGTTTTCAGGGCATATTCGCCGCATTAGTCGCATTCTCTCGGCGATCAGTCATGATTCCCTCGTACTTTTAGATGAAGTAGGGGCGGGGACTGACCCATCGGAAGGCAGTGCGATCGCTACGGCTTTATTAGAACATCTCGCAAATCACACGAGTTTAACCATTGCTACCACGCACTTTGGCGAACTTAAGACCCTGAAATATCAGAATCCCAAATTTGAGAATGCCTCCGTGGAATTTGATGATGCTTCTCTCGCGCCTACCTATCGATTGCTCTGGGGAATTCCTGGTCGGTCAAATGCTTTGGCGATCGCGCGGCGATTGGGCTTGCCAGAAACGATCTTAGGAATAGCTCAAGGGCATGTCGGCTATGGTTCTGCCGAGTTGAATACGGTCATTTCGGAATTAGAAATTCAGCGGCGTCAGCAAAATCAAAACACTGAAGCGGCAGCTCGACTCCTAAAGGATACGGAGAAGTTACACAATGAAATTCTCGATAAATATACCCAGCTAAAATCCCATGCCCTAGAATTGCGAAATAATCAAGAGAAGGAAGTGACAGCGGCAATTATGCAGGCAAAAAAAGAAATCGCGAGGGTGATTCGTAAATTGCAACAGGGCGATCAGTCGGCACAGACAGCCCAACATGCAGAGAAACGCATGGAAGAACTCGGCAAGCGCCATCTGCCCTCGGAACAGAAATCTGCCAAAAATTCGCCAGCTACAGCCAGCGATCGCTATCTGCCCAAGGTCGGCGATCGCATTCGCATTCCCAAACTAGATAAAGTTGCTCAAGTTCTCTCGGTCTCTGCGGACTCAAGTGAAATTTCTGTGCGATTGGGAATGATGAAAATGAATGTCAATGTATCGGATATCGAGAAAATTTCATAAATTTCCTGCCTGCTCTCACTCTTTATACTTTCTTCATCACAGCTTCAGAGCCTTACCCTTTATAATTTGAGTTCGTATCCGATCTAGCTGCTGCATTATTTCTTGGGGAGCTATTTGCTCAGTTAGATCTAGCTAGATAAGCAGCCATACTACAACTAAATGAAAACATCAGCAAAACTCATGCGTAAATCAGTATTCTTGGTGGGGATTTCGATCGGTATTGCCTCAATCGTTACAGCTTGTTCTACAACACTGGATATCGACAAGCTCAAAGCTTCGATCAAGGATGGTATCAAAGACCAAATGGGGATTACAGTGCAATCGGTGACTTGTCCTGAAAAACGCGAGGCTAAAGCCAATGACTCATTTGAATGCACCGCAGCAGCCGAGAAAGACAGCACAATTACGGTTACAGTCAAGCAAAGCAACGACAAAGGGGATGTTAATTGGGAGGTTGCCAGTGCCAAGGGAGTTGTCGATCTGACTAAAACTCAGAAAGTGATTGTTGATGCTTTAAAAGCTCAAACGGGCATTGATGGCACTGTAGACTGCGGTGGCAAATTTAAAGTGGTAAAAGCGGGTGAAACCTTTGAATGTAAGGGCACGGATGCAAAAGGAAATTCTGGAACAATTGAAGTCAAAGCGAAAGACGATGCGGGTAACATCGAGTGGCACTTGAAGCGATAATTAGAATCGGGCTTCAAACTCAATCGCCGCACCAGTATTCCCTTGAGAATCGGTATTCGCACGAATTAGTGTATTGGGGTTAAGGCGATAGCGAATGCCATAGGTGGTAGGTTGACTGGGGTCGTTAATTACGGCTCGCACCGATGCCGAGAAGTTGTTGCTCAAATCGATTGCGGCTTCTGCTGCTAAACCTAGGGTGGTAGCTCCACCATTTTTGGCAGTGGAAACTGAAGGAGTTAGGTTAAATTCAGCCAGATTTAAGGCATCTCCAATCGAATCTTGGAGGAAGTTGATAATTGTGCCTCCAGCCAAATTTGCAAGGGAAGCCGCAGGATCGGCACCACCTTGGAGCACCCCGCCACCAATGTCGGCTAGGATTTCACTCTGGTTTCGAGGTGGGCTACTGGTAAGGCTGATGTTAGGGTTATCTGCATTTCCAGTCACAGTCGCCAGTACCTTGAGCGTTTTCTGAGAGCCTAAGTTACTGACGGGGACTTCGTTAGGGTTAAATGCATTAATTGGGTTTTGGCTCGCGATCGGGATGCGCGTAAGTTCGGGTACAGAACCTGCAACACGCACGTTGAGGTTGGGATTTAACCCTTGCGATGGAATAAACTCAGCATAGTTATCGTAGGAACGATCGAGTCGAAATCTAGCGGAAATGGCATTAAACTGACCTCTCGTCACTTTGATCCGACCAGCGGGGCGAAGATCTCGGAGAGAACCATTTACTTCCAGATTTCCTTCCGTTAAGAAATTAAACAAAGGCGCACGAGTGACCTGCACGTCTTGAAGTTTGACCATCAATCTATCGAAGCTGACATCTGGAATATCCGTTTCGACATTGTTGTCACTAGAAGACCTATCGGTAATCACAAAGCGACCATCTGCCAACAGAATTTCACCGCTTAAGATAGGGGAGAGCGCTGCTCCTTTCACAAGTAACTTACCATTGAAATTATTAGAAGAGATATCCCTAATATTTAATTTCAAGCGTTCGGCAGTAACTTGTAAAGGATTGTCAAAATCTGGAGTTCCCGCTTGAATCAGACCGCGATCGCTTATTGCCAATACGCCTTTTGCGGTTAAGTTGCCATCGCTAAACTTACCTTTAAGATCGCTCTTGAAGCGATCGGAGCTAAAGGTTACTTCTCCTTGCACGTCGGTAAGATCGCCTGGTAAACCTGCCACTTGAATCACCGCTTTGTCTAGAAGAATTTTTCCTTCCACAATGGGCGCTCGGGTCGTTCCCCTTACCACTAAACTAGCACTTCCAATTCCATTTACCCACCGTACAGGCTGATTGAGAACGTTAATAAATCCCAATCCTTCGTTTCTAACATTAATATTTAAAGCAATCTTGTTCCCAGGACTAACGAGGGCAAAAGGCAGACGCAGTGGCACATCGCCTGAGATATTTAGGGCTTCTGGTCCCGATACGCGCATCAGGGCGGTAAAGTTCATGCGACCGTTGTTATAGTTAAATTCTCCACCCACGGATTCGATCGGTTGGCGATTGATACTGGCATCTGCTAGGGTCAACTTACCCGAAGCCTGTGGATTAAATAGATTTCCCGCAATGGTTGCCGTTCCATTTACATTTCCTGTAATATCGACGGGAATTGTATTGAAAATTGGTAGGGGACGCAACGCCTCAATCGGGAAGTTGACAAGTTCAATTTTCCCGCTTTGTTCGAGCAATCCTATGCGGGCATTGGTGATCTGTCCGAGGCTATTGCCTGACTGTAACCTTAGGGTCTCTAAGCTCAGAACGTTTTTAAGAAACTGCCCCTTCATGGCTACGTTATCAACCGCGAACTTGCCATATTCAAATTGCTTGCCGACGAGATTAAAGCCAACTCGCAGACCATCTTGTTTAGACCTAGAAAACTGAATCGCTCCATTGATCTGTCCTTTAAACTCAGATAGTGGTGGAAGGGCGTTGTTATTGGCAGCGATCGTTTCCTGCTGTTCCTTGCGAGTCTGAAGCTGAGCGAGGTATTGCAGTTGAGCATTTAAAGGCACACCCACTATCCCAATTGGACGCACAGGTTGTAAGAGTACCGCCCTCGCTTTTGGTAAGGTGATTCCTCTCGCCACATCGCTAAAATCAGCCCATTGTAACGTCGCTAAAATATCTTGAACCTTGCCTTGGTCGATATCCACCTGACCGCGCAGTTCGACATCCGCAGCAGGGTTGTAAGCTAGGCTAAATTTGTATTCCGTACTGCCAATTCCTTTAACTTGTAGCTTTCCATCTTTTATTTCTAAGGTTCCATTCGTATAGAGCACCTTAGCGACCAAACGATCGGCAAGGACGCGACCAAAGCGAGGGCGCTCTACCACAATCTCCCCGATCGCACTGGGAAGATTGCCATAGTCAACCACCAACTGACTCGATAGTTTGCCGTCCACATTATCTTGCCCCAGCATCGAAGCCACCAGCGCCAAGGGTACATCTTTTACGGTGACATTCAGTCGTCTACCATTGTCACCTACCCGATTACCCGTAGCGGTTGCGTCGCCTAGTCTTAAGCTAAAATCAAGCGGTTGAAAGCGCGAATCTAAACGGGCGGCAATGCGATCGCGGTTGCCTCGAATATCTAAAGCTAAGCCCTGCTGTAAATCAAAATCCAATTTTCCAGCTAAACGCGGATCGAAGGCGACTTGGTTCACCTTTAATCCGTTGAGTTGCACATCACCTGAAACCTGTGAAGCACTGGCAATTTTATCGATCGCGCCACTAAAGGTGAGGGAATCAAACTCAATTTGATTGATCTTGACCCCTGCCAACCGCAAACTACCTGCCAATTTAGGCGAAGCGATCGCGCCATTAATCGTGCCATTAAAAGATAGAACCCCGTTAGAGGGAATCACGCCCATCATGCCCGACTGGGCTAAGAAAGCTGCCGCTAGGGGAGGAAGGCTGACATTATCGAGACGAAGCGCACCTGCTATCTGGAGATTGTCGATCGCACCAGCTAACTTACCATTAAAATTGGCGACCCCAGAAGTCTGTCCTGAGAAGGCAGGCACAAAGGATGCCAGACGACTGACACTCACATTGCGCGAATTTAAATCTAGATCGAGTCCAGCGATACCATTGGGAATTTGTTGGGCGTCAAAAGTTAGATTTACCCTACCCTGTGCGGTCAGATAGCCACCTACCTGCAGATCTGGAACCAGTAAATTCTTGCCATCCCAAGCCAGATTGGCTGTAATCGGATCTGGAATTGCGGCAATGCCTTGAGGCAAACGCAGATCGGCATTTGCCGTAATGTTGGTAGGTGCAAAACTACCACTGGGGCTGTTGAGATTGAGGACGCCCTCGACCGTACCTTTTTGACCCGCCGCAAAAGCCGAGATGGGAATGCCGCTACTGGTCAGTTGTGCCTGCCATGCCCCTCCAGCCAGATTGTAAGTACCGCTCACAGCGATCGCGCCAATGGGAAATAGCACAGAGGTATTGCGAATTGTGGCGACATTGTCAGCGATCAGAACTTCGCCGCTAGCGGGATAGGTGGCTTGGGGCGCGTCAAACTGTGCCAAGATTTGGGGATTGCTGAGTAGCCCTGAAATTTGCACGGCAGCAGTGAGTCCGCCCACCTTAATCGGGAGCTGGGTTTTATAGAGAGACGCAAAATTTTCTGCCGTCACGCCTGCCACATTAAAGGCAAATAATAGCTCTGGTTGGGCTGTAGGTTGTTTTTTGTCTTTCTTGCCTTCTACAGGAAACTGTATTTGCCCTTCACCCTGTATGGTTCCGCCAACAGCCGCGATCGCTTTAATATTTTTGAATTTGATCAGATTTAGCCCTTTTAACTCAGCCTGGGCTAGTACCTGATTAAACACAACGCGATCGACCGTAAACGGTTTGGCGTTATTTGATGAGCTAATCGTAGCGATCGCATTAGGCTTATTAAGCGTACCTGTAACCTTGGCAGAGGCTTTCAACTCTCCTGTCACGGGAACGAGTGACTTAATATCAAAATCTTTTAAGACTGCTGCAATATCCGTGGGCTGAAGCACCAAATCTAAATTAAAGCCTGACTGATTGTTGAAGATGCCGTCAGCTTTAATACCAAGTGCCCCAAAATTGCCCACCATTTGTTGAAACGTCGTGGTTTTGCGATCGAACACCACACTACCCGAGATGTTGGTAAAGGGCTTGGTGAGATTGGCAACGCTGAGTGTGAGATCTTTAAATTTGGCAGAGCCTTGAATATCAGGCGTATCGTCACCCGCCCGAATGGCAATATTGATCTCACTGTCAATCTGGCCTTTTTGCGGTGATACGGGGATATTAACCAGAAAACTTTGGAAAGACGAGGCAAGCAGATTTTGCGATCGCACTTGAATGTTTCCCTGCCCTCGCGTTAAATCCCAGTCTACTTTTGTATCAATTGTGCCTTTGTCGGTTTTAGCTGCATCGATCGCGCGACGTAGCTGCGAGGGATCGGGGGTATCGGTAGTACTCGTAAACTGCGGTAGCACCACACTGCCACCACCACTGAGTTTCATACTCTGATTGCTCAGGTCAGTGATTTTCCAATCACTTTGCAACTGTAGTTGGGTCAGGGTAACAAATTCTTTGGTCGCTGCTGCCTGAATCGTTACCTGCCCATCCTCAAACTTTACGGTTCTCAGATCGATAAACCCCTCTTCGGAAGGTTTTTCAGGTGGGGTGATTTTGGGTAAAAAATTACCTGTGGCGAGATCTTGTTTTAAAAAGACTTGCGGACTCTTGACCACGGCGTCCAAACCCAGTTGGCGTTTTTGCAAATAAGTCCAAGGGTCAATACGCACATCGATCGCATCAACAACTAAAAAATTGGGCTCTTTGTCGGTGGCGGGGATTTGAGATTGACCAAACCGCAGACCTGTGAGACTGACGCGCTCAATCTTGCCTAATTGCACAGGTCGTTTGAGTAACTTGGTAAGTTCGGCTTGTAAAAGAGGCGACAGCCGCTCGTTGAGAAAAAATCTTCCATACCAACACATGCCTAAGCCTGAAGCAGTAAGCGCCAAGGCAGCACCAACACTAACACGCCCTACATTTCTCAGAAATGAATGCGTAGGTGAATCTGATGAAGTCGGCGGCAGCAATTGTTGTCCCACACTCTCACTCCTATGCTATTTGCTACTAGCCATTAGCCATCACCGCTGTTTTAGAACCATTTTTAAGCAATTAGTTCCGCGATCGATAATTTATTATATCTGTAAATATACTTAACAAATTCTTTGGGCTCACTGCAAAACTGTAAAGTCAGAATCATCGGTAAATTGGTCTTGGTTAGACACCGAATACTGAGGCACTGAGATAGTTTGATTTAATGTTCTCAGGACTTCTTGAGCATCGGGCGAATTAATTTGTCGCAATGCACGTACCACAGCATTTCTAACAGCCCGATCGCTGTCTCGAACCGCCTGAGATAGATGAAACACAGCTTCGTAAGTACCAATTTCACCAAGGGCGATCGCGGCGTCACAACGCACATAGGGAAACTCATCCCCCCTGAGGCGATCGACCAATAGGGGAATTACTTCATCTATACCCATCTGCCCCAAAGTACGGGCTGCGACGCTACGGGTATGGCTGGCAGGGTTATTTAACATTTCCGCGATCGCGGCGATCGCAGGATGCCCTAAATTCTTAAGGGCTTGCACGGCTTGGGACTGCACGCTGATATCGCTATCTGTGAGGCGCATCGCTAAGGGGGTAGCCGCGAGGGGCGATCGAATCTGCCCCAATGCCCAGGCTGCTTCAAATCGGAGGGATTGGGTGGAACTCGATAGGGCATCAATCAAAGCTGGGACCGCTAAGGGCGAACTGATTTGTCCGAGTGAGTGGGCAGCTTGAATTTTTACTAAATCATCGCCATGCTTAAGTACATCCACTAAAGGAGACACGGCAGGTAAGTTACCTTTATGCAAGGCTTTAGCCGCTGCCGCCTGTACGTGCACTGAGGGATGTTGTAACATTTGCACGAGCGCAGAGATTGCCTCCGAACTGCCGATCCAAGCTAGGGCAGAGGTTGCCTGTGGGTAAATCTGGCGATCGGGGTTTTGAGCGGCAGCAATGAGGGGAGAAATTGCGCGGGGCGAACGAAGATAACCCAGCGCGATCGCGGCTTTTTTGGCAAGGGACAAATCATCACTCGCTAGACGCCTTAACAGATCTGGAACTACGTCACTACGACAGCGAATCAGCTTTTGCAAAGCTTGAGAAAATAGGTCAGAGCGCGAGGCAGTATCAAATTCAGTTAGGATCGATGCCACACCACCAATTTCTGGAGCGGATGGGTTGAGAGTCGGGCGATCGTCTGTGTTAGATTTGGGCTGAGGTGGAATTCTATAGTCATCGAGTCGAGGCGGCGCAAACTTACGCTCAGGATTGGCTGGTTTTAGTTCTGGCTCATCCATAAATACTTTCCTGTAATACTGCCCTGCCAAAGGCTTAACGTGCGATCGCTGCGATTTGCTTGTTATGATGCCTAGGATAATTTGTCAAGTGTCTTCTAACTGAAGATTTTCTGAACCTTTAAAGGATTGCCGATCGGGCAAAATGCTAGATTTTATGGCTAACTGTATCGTAACTTACATCCAATCCGATCTCGCACAATCCCTTCGCAAAACCTATCAGCCAAAACGCATAGGGAATAGAACATGACAGATCGATACGAATTGAAAGATCGGAATTTTTACATTGGTGGTTTATTCTGAGGATTTATTGTCAGGATTTACATAAAGGATTATGGAGAGTTTAGATTTTAGGGCATGAATCAACTGATCAGTGCATTTACCCTGTTTTTAAGTCTATTGGTGGAGGCAATTCCCTTTTTGATGTTGGGGGTGCTTTTATCTGGTTTGTTGCTCTTGTTTGTAGATGAGAGAAAACTAATCGCTATCCTCCCTAAAAATCCAGTTTTGGGCGCACTGGTTGGTAGTTTGGCAGGTTTTTTGTTTCCTGTCTGCGAGTGTGGCAATATTCCAGTAGCACGCCGATTGATTACGCAGGGTGCCCCTGCTTCGGTGGCAATTGGGTTCCTCCTCGCTGCCCCAACAATCAATCCGATTGTGATTTTTTCTACCTATACTGCCTTTCGCGATCAGCCCGAAATCGTTGTCTTACGAATCGGAATGTCCTTGGCGATCGCTACCATCGTCGGTGCAATTTTTAGCGTTCAAAAAGATTTGCGACCTCTATTACAACCCAATCTGGCGATTTACGTTCCCACACCAAAATCTAGTCCGCCTCAAACAAAAAGTGGTTCCAAACTTCCACAAACAGGTACATTTTTTCTGGGTCAAACCGATCGCCCCCTTGAGCTAGAGACGCTGCCATTGCCCACGACCTCGGTAGTTGAGAAACCTTTTCGCGATCGCTTGCATTTGCTCCTCGATAACACGATCGCCGAGATGCGAGAACTGGGTTCGATTTTGGTGTTGGGCAGTGCTGTTGCTGCCGCAATTCAGGTATGGGTTCCTCGGGATATTATTCTGAGCTTAGGGCAAGGGCCGATTAGCTCCATTGTGGCAATGATGATCTTGGCAGCAGTTGTCTCTATTTGCTCCACCGTAGATTCGTTTTTTGCGCTCTCTTTCTCTGCCACTTTTACCAGTGGTTCGTTACTGAGTTTTTTGGTATTTGGCCCGATGATCGACCTCAAAGCGATCGGACTGGTTTTGACCATTTTCAAGAAGCGTACTGTAGTTTATCTATTCCTGCTATCCGCTCAAATGACTTTCTTGGGTTGTCTATTTGTTAATTTCCAAATTCGTTAGAAAGGGAGAATGTGATGAAGAACGAACCATTAGAACGGATTATTCTAAATCCCAAAATCATGGCTGGTAAGCCGATCGTAAGAGGGACAAGATTAACTATCGATGCAAGTATCATCCCCGTACCAAATTTTCCCACCCCTACCTCCTTTTATTTTCACTTTTTGTTTCTGACTGATTTTTAGAGGTGCCCTTAGAGAGTGTTTGAGAAGTTAAGCAAGACGTTTTAGGAGGATTTGAATCATCCCAACATAGAAAAAAGCCTCAGAAGTTTCAGGAAAAAATTCGTATTCTTTACTTAGGCGACGAAAGCGAGTAAACCAACCAAACGTGCGTTCCACAACCCAGCGCTTTTGTTGAACTACAAATCCCTTTTGTCCTTCAGGAGAAGAAACAACTTGCAAACACCAGTGAAACACAGCGAGTATTGCAAGGATAAAAGACTGCCCAGAATAACCACGATCTACCCAAATCGTTGATAACCGAGGAAAACTGTCACGAATTTGATCGATTCGCTCCAAAAGCAACTTTGCGCCACTGCGATCGTTGACATTAGCCGCAGTCACTACCACCATCATCAGTAAACCCAGAGTATCAACAAGAATGTTTCGTTTTCTGCCTTTGACGAGTTTGCCTCCATCAATACCAACATCTTCGGGCAATGACAATCGACTAGCAATTTTGGGTATGTGGATTTCGCCTAACGAGGGTGCAAAGTTCTGGTTGTCGGTACTGACAGAAATTCAGAATCGTGGAGTTAGAGATATTTTGATTGCCTGTGTGGATGGTTTGACGGGATTTCCCAATGCGATTGAAACTGTGTTTCCCAAAACGACTGTACAGCTATGCATTGTCCACATGGTGCGTAACTCAGTGGCTTTTGTGGGATGGCAGCAACGCAAGCAAGTTTGTGCTGACCTCAAGACCATCTACGGTGCAGCAACAGAGTCGGAGGCGGAGTTTAACTTGGAATTATTTGCCGAAAAATGGGATGAGCAATATCCATCCATCAGCAAATCTTGGCGCGCTCATTGGTCTCATATCATTCCTTTCTTTGCCTTCCCCCATGAGATCCGTAAGGTGATTTACACTACGAATGCGATTGAGTCGATGAATAGCAGTTTGCGCAAGGTGATTAAAAATCAACAGATTTTTCCGACCGATGAGGCTGCTTTTAAATTGGTTTATTTGGCGATGCGGAATATCTCTAAAAAGTGGACGATGCCAATTAAGGATTGGAAACCTGCCCTGAATCGCTTTGATATTTTATTTGGCGATCGCCTCCATATCTAGATTTCAGAGTTTACACAGTTTACTTGACACTCTCATTATGAATAAATTAAGACTTTCTGGTTTATTATTCTTTCTTGCTGGCTCATTTGCCTTAATGGGCATCATTACTGCCGAAGCATTTTATCCATCTGGTACTGGTTACACAACTTTTCAAAGCGAAGTCAGCGATCTTGGCGCAACCAGACCGCCCAATAGCATGATCTATCAGCCGTCTTCGAGCATTTTTAATACCACAATGCTGTTATCGGGGCTGATGACTTTAACAGCAACATTTTATCAGCATAGATACTTCAGAAAATTGCTTGTCAGCATTCCACTCGGTCTATTTGGTTTGGGTTTAGTGGGTATTGGAATTTTTCCTGGAGACAAAACTCCGTATCATGGAATGTTCGCTATGCTTACATTTTTATCTGGTGGATTTTCAGCGATCGCATCTGCCAAAATTGCTTCAGCACCTTTCAAATATATTGGGATTCTACTTGGTTCAGTTGCATTACTTACTTGGTGTACCGCCGTGTTTGTTCCTGCCATTATTTTCCCTTTTATCGGCAATGGCGGAACAGAAAGATGGATAGTTTATCCACTTGTATTATGGTTAACAGGCTTAGGTGGTTATTTGATGAATAAACAATAATTTAAAAATAAAACAATGAAAAAAATACTCGTCATCAACGGACATCCAGACAAGGAAAGTTTCTGTTTTGCAATCGCAGAAAGCTACAAAAATGGGGCTAACTCATCTGGAGCAGATTGCAAATTGGTGCATCTAATTGATTTAGACTTCAATCCCATTTTGACTTTTGGATACAGGGAAATAAGTGAGTTAGAACCCGATCTAGTAAAAATGCAGCAAGAAATCTTAGCAGCAGACCATTTGGTTTTGGTTTATCCCAATTGGTGGTCAACTTTTCCTGCGCTTTTAAAAGGATTTATCGATCGGGTTTTTGTACCTGGTTTTGCCTTCAAATACCATAAAAATTCTCCATTTTGGGACAAGTTATTGGTAGGGAAAACCGCAAGGCTTATTGTCACAATGGATACGCCAAAATGGTATTACTTCTTGATGAATATAAATGCTGGACACAATGCAATGAGAATTGGCGTATTAGAATTTTGCGGTATAAAACCCGTAAAAATCACCTCATTCGCTCCTGTGAAATCATCTGATGAAATAAAAAGAAGAAAATGGTTGACTGAAGTTAAAAAACTAGGAAAAGAGCAAAAATAAACCCACCATTTACGAATGAATAACCCCACTGCTTGCGGCGGGTAGTGCTTGTCCAAATAGTAAGATTTATCATGAGTCACCTCCTGCATACTCCGATTCGCAAGCCCAATCGTCTATCCAAACTCCAAATTGTGAGAGCGATCGCGCTTACATCGCTACGAGTTCTGGTATTCATCTTGATGTTTCTGGCGATTTTACCAGTCGCATTGCTAACCATTAGTATCCCAGTTCCCCCATCTATTCTAATTCTATTTGCAATGGCAGAGGTCGCCCTAGTGGTGGCGGTATTTCGGCTTGGCTTTACCGTGCGTGTAGTTCTTGCCGAACTTGCAGGGTTTATAGCGATCGCCATCCTTGCCATTTTCGCCTCACAACTCTTCGCGTCTACACCGCCCATTGTCGATGCCAACGGCAAACCCATACGCAACAACATTGCGGTACTAGAAACAGTGAAACTTGGCGGCTCCGATGAATGGATCTCGATTCGCGGCAAGGATTCGCGCAATCCAGTGTTGCTCTTTCTTGCTGGCGGTCCCGGTGGTACCCAACTCGTTCTTGAGCAGCGCGCACTCGCTGGGCTGGAAGATCGCTTTGTCGTCGTCAACTGGGATCAACCAGGGGCAGGCAAATCCTTTAACGCGATCGACCATGCAAAGTTAACACCCGATCGCTACATCTCCGATGCCCACGAATTGGTCTTGCACCTGCGCCAACGCTTTGGCAAGGACAAAATCTATCTGTCGGGACAGTCGTGGGGCAGCGCCCTTGGCATTATGGTGGTGCAACGTTACCCAGACTTGTTTCATGCGTTTATCGGCACGGGTCAGGAGGTGGCGTTCCTGGAGAACGAGCTGATTCGGTATGATTTAGCGCTGAGTTTAGCACAGGAACGCGGAGACGTGCAGCAAGTGGAAAAACTTAAGCAGCAGGGAGCACCGCCCTATTACGGCAAGGATGTCATGCCCAAGATGCTGACCTACCTCAACGATCTGAACAAGTATAGGAACGATCAGCAGAATCTTGCGATCGCCAAACCGAAGTTCAACATAGTGTTTGAACTTATTACAAGCTCTGAGTACGGATTGGTCGACAAAGTGAATTTATATTTATCCCGAGGAGAACTGGAAACAGTAGGAGTTGTCTTTCCGCAATTGTGGGGTGTGGACTTTCGCAAGCAGGCTACGCACCTCAAAGTGCCCGCCTACTTTTTGATTGGTCGCCACGATGGCACCACGTCGCCTAAGCTGACCGAAGAGTATTTTAATCTCCTGACTGCACCTCACAAAGAATTGATTTGGTTTGAACATTCAGGTCACGGTTCTTGGATGAATGAGCCAGCCAAATTCATCGATGTGCTGCTAAAAATACTATTCACACAAAATGAAAAATAAAACCCATAAAAATATCGTCCCAACATTTAATCAATCATAATCATGGATAACAACGTACCAGAAGATAAGTCACCACTCAAATTCTTTCTACTTATTTATGGACTTTCTATCCCTTTATGGGTAATTGAGACAAGAATTGATGTTAAAGGGCTTCCGTTAGATATTCCTATAACAGATATATTTGCTGCATTTACACCAATGATTGCAGCTAGCATTCTTACTTACAAAGAAGAAGGATATATTGGTATTAACAAACTGTTTAAGAGGATTTTAGATTTTTCAAGAATCACAAAAAAGATATGGTATGTACCGATCGCTTTGCTACCATTTCTAATGTATTTGTTGATATACATAATAATCCACCTTATAGGATTACCTCTTCCAATCAATTTTTATATTCCTTTTCTTTCAATCCCTTTTCTTTTTTGCTTGTTTTTTCTCGGAGCTGTGGCAGAAGAAACTGGCTATATGGGTTATGCCATCGAACCTATGCAAGAAAGGTTTGGCGCTTTATCAGCAAGTATCCTTATGGGTATACCTTGGACAGTATGGCATTACCCCTCAATAATTCAACAGGGACACAATCTAACTTGGATAGCTTGGGCAACTCTCGGTACAGTTGCTGTGAGAGTTCTGATTGTTTGGATTTACAACAACACAGGGGAAAGTTTATTTGCTTGCATACTTTTTCATACTTTGTTGAATGTAGGAAGACCTTTGTTCCCAAGGGATGAAATACACAATCCATTGGTTGACTATCCTGATATTCACTATTCAATAATGGCAATTACTGCTGTTATTGTTGTCTTTCTATGGGGATCGAAGACATTAGCTCAATATAGATATACCTGATTTGGCATCAAGTGTATCTATATTGTATCGCATTGTATCGCAATCAATCAATTCAATCAACTCATTCAGTAAGTCATGCGATCGCCTGTCACATTAGTATTGATTGCGAACTTGTAGATGTGCAAGTGATATGGAAGTTAGTAACTCTTAAGAGATAGAAAATGAACTCTATACCAAAAGCAACTACAGATCGACAAACAGTAATAACTTTGGGATTTTGGTCGGCAATATTAGCAAGTGTGTTTGCGATCTTATTTATTTTGATCGCGATCGCTATTTCTCTCATGTTCCCAATGAAAGCATGGAATGGAATACAAACTTATGTAGAGAATTTCAACTTTCTGGATATGGCAAGCTTTATCCCTGCCTTCTTTTTAGCCCCAACTATGGTCATATTGATAGTTTGTATCAATGCGATCTCCCCTGAATCAAAGAAGATTTTTAGCCAAATCGGTTTAGCATTTACGATTGTCTATGCCGCCATTATCCCAACCAATTACTACCTCCAGTTATTTGTCGTGCGCCTGAACCTCCAAAGCGGCACATTGGAAGGATTAAGCATCCTAGCTCAGCCCAACTTACATTCCATTTTTTTTGCATTAGAGACTCTTGGTTATGGGTTTCTAAGTTTGGCAACTATATTTGTCAGTTTGGTTTTCACTAGTGGAAAGTTAGAGATTTGGATGCGATCGCTATTTATTGTCAGTGGTGCTGTGGGAATCTTTGGTGTGTTGGCTGCTCCATTTGGCCAGCCATATCTCATATTTGCAGGATTGGGAATCTGGTCTCTCGCTTTCCCGATCTCTACAATTCTGCTAAGTATTTTCTTCCGCAGATCCCTAAATTGAAGTATTTCAGATTATCTTTTGTATCGTTCTCAATCAATTCAATCAACTCATTCGGGAAGTTAGGCGATCGCCTGTCACACTTAAAGCTTGGTATGAGCGAAAAAATTAACTTCTCCCCTATAGTCGAACATTGTGGAACTGATGAAAGCTATAAATTGCAACTGAATAACCGTAATCGAGTGGAGGAAAATTAGCAATGCCATTTACCACCGAACAATTTTTTCGGGTTTTCGAGAAATATAATCAAACTGTATTTCCGATGCAATTTTTACTAATTTTAGTAGCGATCGCCTCGATTGCACTGGCGGCAAGTCCAAAACCGTTCGCAAACAAAACTATTTCGGGATTACTCGGGTTTCTCTGGTTGTGGGCAGGCATTGTTTACCATTTGATTTTTTTCACGGAAATCAGTCCACCCGCCTATCTTTTCGGGGCTGCATTCATTGTTCAAGGCTTGTTATTTTTATACGAAGGAGTGGCAAGAAACCGTCTAAGTTTTCGCGCCAGTCGGAAATTTTACGGAATTCTCGGCGTGATGTTCATTGTTTACGCCCTAGCGATCTATCCGTTAATAGGCTTAGCTCTGGGTCGAATTTACCCAGCATCGCAAACTTTCGGCGTACCTTGTCCAACAACCATTTTTACGTTCGGATTGCTGCTGTGGACAGACAAAAAAGTTCCGTTAAGTTTATTGATTATTCCAGTTTTATGGTCGATTGTCGGAACCTCAGCGGCTCTAAATTTCGGGATTAAAGAAGATTTCGGCTTGCTTGTCGCGGGAACATTAGGAACTGTTTCTATTATTCGACACAATTTAATACAAAAAATGGAGAAATTATTTTGACACAATATGGGAAGTGAGACCAAATTAATACTGATTAAAATTATTCACACTGCGATGAGGAAGTATGAAAAAAATTACTTCAAAAATGTCGATGATTAAAAACTACTACTATCTAATAGTGGGAATTCTTTCAATTCTTTTCGCTTTTACACATGCATGGAATGGGCAAACTACAGTTTTGCCTATAGTTAATGGAAGTAACATCGATCTGGCTACACAAACGACGATTTGTTATATTTGGCATATTCTTACGACTGAAAACTTTATTTTTGGGGTCTCATTTCTGGTAATGGCATTTTACAAAGATTTGTCAAAAGTCAAATTTACGGCTTGGATGATCGCAATCATAATCATTGCTCGCTGGGGAGTGATTTTTGGGAGCACGTTATCTAAAAATATAAATAGTCTCACAGAAACCCTATCTGATTCAATAGCAATAATTATTTATGTGGGATTAATACTTCTCGGCACAAGAATTAAAGATAAAATCTCAGGCTGAAAATCATGGTATTTGGAACGTCGATTCAGACCAAATTGAAGTTGATTAAAATCCTTCACACTGCGATTTGGATATTTTTCAACTTTGTAATTTTCTATATGCTTTATGCCGCGATCGTAAATAAGCTCGATCGCTGGCTCTGGATCGGGTATGGATTTGGATTTCTAGAAGGACTAATCCTCCTCACGTTCAAATTCCATTGTCCATTAAACCTGATGGCACGAAAATACGCAAATTCCACAAAGGACAATTTTGATATTTATCTGCCAACTGGGCTAGCCAAGTATACGAAATTAATCTACACCACTATTTTTTTGAGATCGTTATCATCATCTATCAAATTTTGAATTAAAAAATACCGAAACACTGGAGGCAGTGATGACCAAACAAATTTCTCTTGATGCGTTATGGGGGGCAACCACATCTCAGGATCGCGTATTCCATGCAAATGAGTTTTCTCATCTACCAGAAGCCGCCAGAAGATATCTCGAACATGCGATCGCACCTGAAACAAAGATCGCCTCTGCGGTTCGCTTGAAGATGCACGGCGAAATCAAATTAAAGAGTTGGATTCCATTTAAAGCAGAGCAAGTTATTTGCTGGGAACATGGACTGATTTGGAGTGCTACAGCATGGATGAATGGATTCTTGCCAATTGTCGGATCGGATCGCATCATCGACGGTATCGGTGCGATGCAGTGGAAGCTGTTAGGATTGTTCCCTGTGATGACGGCGAGTGGTATCGATCTTACGCGGTCTGGTATTGGCCGCCTCCAAGCAGAATCAGTGTGGTTACCGTCTGTATTCTGTGGTGATGCCGTTTCCTGGACAAGCAAGGAGTCATCGGATCCAGACTCCAATTTGCATTCTAGTTTTGTAGTGCAAGGCGAGAGAGCAGAACTAGATTTCACGATCGATCGCACAGGTCATCTCAAGACTGCCAAATTACCCCGCTGGGGCAATCCAGAAGGTGCTGATTTTGATTATGTGGACTTCGGTGGAATTTTAGAGTCAGAGGGCACGTTCTGCGGCTACACCATTCCCACTCGTCTACGAATTGGATGGTACTTTGGCTCCGATCGATTTGAATTGGAAGGTGAGTTCTTCCGAGCTACGATTGACGATGCAATCTATCGATAGCCCAATCCGACCATCAAATTAATATCAAAAATATAGTTATGATGCTTTTTCTTCCGATCGCTTTATTGAGTGCAATAGTCTTAGGTATCTTATTCCTAATTCCCAGTTTTACTTTTTCTATTAAAGATAAACAAGGGCATAATGTTTCTCGGAGCATTGCTTTACTCGAAAAAGTTAATTTGGGAAGACAGGAACAATGGATTCTTATTCGTGGCATAGATACCACAAATCCGATCGCTCTCTTTCTTCATGGTGGTCCTGGCACTTCAAATATGTGTCTTTTAAGGAAATACACGGATGAATTAGAAAAACATTTTATAGTCGTAACTTGGGATCAACGAGGGGCAGGCAAATCTTATAAAGCTATTAATCCTCATTCTTCCATGACAGTTAATCAGTTTGTCTTGGATACTGGCGAACTTACCCAATTGCTCTGCGATCGCTTTAATCAAAAGAAAATATTTCTGGTTGGTCATTCATGGGGAAGTCTAATCGGAATATTTAGTATCCAAAAATATCCAGATTTATATCATGCTTACATAGGTATTGGTCAGATTGCAAATATGCAGGAGAACGAACAAATTTCTTATGATTGGACATTGGCACAGGCGACAAAAGCCAAAGATAACCGAGCAGTTAAGACTCTTACCGAAATAGGTTCTCCGCCTTACACTGGTGATTGGCAGAAAAAACTGATGACCCAACGACGCTTACTAGGAAAGTATGGTGGAGAGTTGTATGGCAGTTCAAAAGGTGCTTTCCCAATTATTTGTATTAGCCTGATATGTGCTACTGAATATACTTTAATTGACAAAGTGAATTTCTTTAAAGGAATAATTCAATCTAATCATTTGTTATGGCAGGAACTTTTGACCATTAACCTAAAAGAACAGGTGTCATCCTTTAAAGTCCCAATATATTTTGTATTAGGAAGACATGACTACGAAGCACCATCTGTAATTGCAGAACAGTATTTCAAAATAATTGAAGCACCCAAAAAAGAATTAATTTGGTTTGAGAACTCGGCACACCTTGCTGACATAGAAGAACATGAGAAGTTTAATGACCTCTTGATAAATCATATATTACCTACTATTTAAAAACACAAAATCATGAATAAAACAGTACATAAAGTTGGGTTTTGGTCAGGACTAATTGCCTTCGCTTCAACAGTTGCATTTGTTATTGTTCAGATGTTGCAGCTTTTTGATATTCTCAGTTATCCATTGGATGAAGTTTTAATTTATGGATTTTCTCTTTGCATAGTAGTACCTTTCTTGTTAGAAATGCTAGCACTTCACTATATAGCTCCAACTGAGAAAAAGTTTTGGAGTCATGCGGCTCTTATTTTTACAGTCTTGTATGTAGCATTCGTTACCGCTAATTATATTGTTCAACTAGCAACAGTAATTCCGATGACACTTCAAGGAACTTCAGATGAGATTCTTATTCTAAGACAAACTCCGCACTCTCTCTTTTGGGACTTTGATGCGATCGGCTATATATTTATGGGATTCGCAACCTTATTTGCTGTTCCGATATTTGAGAAGCAGGGATTTCAAAGGTGGGTCAGATATTCTTTCTTGGCTCATAGTCTTGTTACACCTCTGATTGTATTTGTTTATTTCTATCCTAACTTTTCGGAGAAGCTACTTCTTATTGGAATGCCTTGGGCAATTACTGCTCCCTTGTCAATGTTGCTACTTGCCATCATGTTCAAGAAGGATTCTGAAGTAATTACTCAAACAAATGAAATATAAATGCGGTGGCACTATTATCATTATTGGGGCGGGAATTGCTGGGTTGGCGGCTGGTTGCTATGCCCAGATGAATGGTTATCGATCGCAGATATTTGAAATGCACGATCGACCAGGTGGGCTATGTACTTCATGGTCGCGACAGGGATTTATTTTTGATGGTTGTATTCACTATTTGTTTGGCTCTGCACGAGGACAGCCTTTCTACCAACTCTGGGAGGAACTTGGCGTTGTGCCGCAGCAACAATTTGTCCATCATGATGAATTGCTGCGGGTGAGCGAACCTGATGGGAAAACCTTAATTGTCTACAGCAATCCCGTTCGATTAGAGCAGCATTTAAAAGAACTATCACCGATCGATCGGCAATTAATCAGCGATCTATGTGTGGGGATTCGCACTTTTACTCGCTTCGATCTGTCACTACTTCAGCAGCAACCTAAAGCATTGATGCAGTTGGGTGACTGGGGAAAGTTAGTGCGGAAAATGTTGCCATTTATCTGCTCACTAGCGCGGTGGGGAAACCTTTCAGCAGCAGAGTTTGCTAAGAGGTTTCAATCTCCCTTTCTCCGCCGCACCATTCCCCAGATGTTTGGCTGGGAGAGCATTCCTGTGATAGTGGGGATGTCTTTGTTAGCTTATATGCACACTAAAAATGCTGGATTTCCGCTGGGGGGATCGCTCCAATTTGCCGAAAAGATCGCCAATCGTTATCTGGAATTAGGAGGTGAAATTCACTATAAATCACAAGTAGAAAAGATTTTAGTGGAGAATCATCGAGCGAATGGTGTTCGACTATATAACAATGAGAATTACTTTGTCGATCGAATTATTTCAGCCTGTGACGGACACAATACGCTCTTTGGGTTACTAGATCGGCAATATGTCCCTCGCGAGATGCAACGTTACTACGATGGACACTTACCGATTCATTCCCAACTACAGGTATCACTGGGCGTAAATCGCGACCTATCAGACACACCGCACTGGACTACTCATCTGCTCGATGAACCTGTAGTTATTGCAGGGGAAGAGCGGTATGAGATTGGGGTCAAACACTATTGCTTCGATCGCTCTCTAGCACCACAGGGAAAATCGGTGCTCATGGTCATATTGACGACTAATTATGACTATTGGCAACGTATTTATGGTCGATCGATCTACGATGCAGAGGAAATTCAAGAATCACAAATTCTCATCGATCTTTTAGAGCAATTTTATCCTGGTATTAAGAATGATATTGAGTTTGTAGATGTGGCTACACCCCTTACCTACGAGCGCTATACGGGTAACTGGCAAGGATCGAGTTGTGGTTGGCTATTGACGAAACAAACTCTGCCATTATCGATCAAAGGCTTGCCGAAAACATTACCTAAACTACGGAATTTTTATGCGATCGGGCAATGGGTGGAACCAGGTGGGAGTGTGCCAGTGGTTGCCATGTCGGGACGCAATATTATTCAGCAAATTTGTCGGGAAGACAAGCAGACTTTTCGGTCAATAACACCTTCAAAATAGAAGAGCTATATGGAAAACAAAGTACCAGAAAACCACTCGCCATTAAAATTCTTTCTACTTGTTTATGGACTTTCTATCCCTTTATGGATAATTGAAACAAGAATTGATGTAAAAGGGCTACCGTTAGATATTCCTATAACAGACATATTAGCTGCATTTACGCCAATGATTGCAGCAAGTATTCTCGTTTACAAAGAAGAAGGGCATATTGGTACTAACAAACTGTTTAAGAGAATTTTAGATTTTCCAAGAATCACAAAAAAGATATGGTATGTACCGATCGTTTTGCTGCCATTTTTAATGTATTTGTTGATATACATAATAATCCACCTTATAGGATTACCTCTTCCAATCAATTTTTACATTCCTTTTCTTTCAATCCCTTTTCTTTTTTGCTTGTTTTTTCTCGGAGCTGTGGCAGAAGAAACTGGCTATATGGGTTATGCCATCGAACCTATGCAAGAAAGGTTTGGCGCTTTATCAGCAAGTATCCTTATGGGTATACCTTGGACAGTATGGCATTACCCCTCAATAATTCAACAGGGACACAATCTAACTTGGATAGCTTGGGCAACTCTCGGTACAGTTGCTGTGAGAGTTCTGATTGTTTGGATTTACAACAACACAGGGGAAAGTTTATTTGCTTGTATACTTTTTCATACTTTGTTGAATGTAGGAAGACCTTTGTTCCCAAGGGATGAAATACACAATCCATTGGTTGACTATCCTGATGTTCACTATTCAATAATTGCAATTACCGCAGGTATTGTTGTCTTTCTATGGGGATCGAAGACATTAGCCCGATATAGATATATCTGATTTCACCACAGCGTTACTATTAATTAAAAAAAATGATACTCATCCGAACAAGTCGATTTATAACACTTTTATTAGCTTCGTTCAGCCTTAGTTTGTCTATGACCCATTTGCTAGAACTGCCGCAAAGAATGCAGTTTGACCAGCAACTTTGGGTTAGAGTAACAGTTATTGAAAATATTTATAGGTTGTTTGGCACAGTCGGTGCAACCTTTGAAATTGCTGCTATTCTGACCGCAATTATTCTAGTATTTCTAGTTCGCAAACACGGTTCAACCTTTTACTGGACATTGGGTGGAGCAATGCTCTTGATAATGGCGTTTGTGAGTTGGATCGTATTTATCGCACCAATGAATGCTGAATTTGCCAAATGGTTGACGACTCCTATTCCATCAAACTGGATGCAGTATCGCGATCGATGGGAATATGCGCATGCAGCTAATGCCTTTATCAAGATTATAGGATTAAGTTTGCTTATCATCTCTGTACTTGTAGAAACACCAGAAAAGCGAGCAATTCAATGAGAAACAAATTAATATACCGTTTGACTGTGTTTTTAGTGGCTTTGAGTATATTTACAGGCTGCTCTTTTCAGTTAGGCGGAATTAGAGGATCTGGAGTCTTCAAGACTGAATCTAGAGAAGTGACTACATTTTCATCGATCTCTTTTAAATCTGTGGGCAAGCTCAAGATACAGCAGAATGGTAAAGAGTCTCTCACAATTAGTGCCGAGGACAACATCCTGCCAATTTTAGAGAGTCGCGTGTCTGACCAAATCTTGTATATCAGCAACGCGAACGAGTCAAGCATCAATCCGACTAAGCCCATTGAGTTTGTTGTGGAGGTCAAGAGTCTGGAGAGCTTGAACATAGATGGGGTTGGCAGTATTGAAGCTAATGGTATTCAAGGTAAGCGGTTGTCGGTTTCGCTTGATGGTGTGGGTAGCGTAGCGATCGCGGGAAATGTTGATGTGCTAGATCTCAGTCTTTCTGGAGTCGGAAGTTTTCAGGGTGGGGAGTTGAAGACTAATCAGGCTACAGTGCGGAATAAAGGCGTGGGGAGTGCAGTGGTCAATGTGAGCGATCGGTTGGATGCGACTGTATCAGGCATAGGGTCAATAGAGTATATTGGCTTTCCCCAAGTCAAAGAATCTGTGAAAGGCATGGGGGCAATCAAGAAACGATAGCTTCGATCAAATCTGTTAGCGATCGGAATAAGTATCATCGCAAAATCTCCTACTTAATGTTTCACATTTAATGGATAAAAATGATGGATAACAGCGAATTCAAAAATCACTCATCTATCAAATTCTTTTTGTTAGTATTTTTGCTGTCAATTCCTTTTTGGATACTGGGCGCTGTGACTAGGGATTTGACTGAAATACTTCCTATAAAACTTCCAATAAGCGCATTAATGACTTTCTGCCCTTTATTAGCGGCAGCAATTCTCGTTTATAAAGAACAAAAAATTCATGGTGTTAAGGAACTGTTGAAACTATCTTTCGACTTTCAAAAAATCAAAGACAAAAAATGGTATATACCTGTTGTTTTTCTCATGCCCACCATAGCAGCACTTTCTTATTTGTACTTGAAGATAACAGGGGCAATACTACCCGAACCTCCAACACCCTTTCTATCTGTTGTCATTTTTTTCTTTGTGTATTTTATTGGTGCGATCGGCGAAGAAGTAGGTTGGAGTGGTTATGTTACCGACCCTTTGCAAAACCAGTATGGAGCTTTTAAAGCAAGTGTAATCATCGGTTTTATTTGGGCAATATGGCATATCATTCCCTATAGCCAAGCACATCAAACGCCAATATGGATATTTTGGCAATGCCTCGGCACAGTTTTTTTACGGACAATTATGGTTTGGATCTTTAACAATACTAATAAAAGTGTTTTTGCGATGATTCTCTTTCATACCATGATTAATATAAGTCCGTATCTATTCCCAAATAATGGTTCGCACTATGACCCATTTATCTTTGCTGTTTTACTAGCGATTACCGCGATCGCGATAACTTGGTTATGGGGAACAGAAACTCTGGGTAAATATCGTTTTTTCGTCCAATCGGTATCGAGAGGTGAGACATGACGAACTCGAAGCGGATAGGAGGACTACTGGGTCCAACCCTGATGGTCATGGTTACTTCGGAGTTTCCGCTTATTCAACCGCATCTCTACGACGAACAGATTCCACCCGTCGTCTACCTCTCTGGAGTTCTCATGTTTGTCGCGGGTTTGTCGATCGCGCGATCGCATAATCTATGGCAACGTGACTGGACTCTGTTGATTACAATCTGTGGCTGGTTTTTGCTGGCTCTCGGACTGTTCCGAATGTTCGCGGCTAGTTTTTACCGACTTGCCTCTGGCAACACGAGTTCTCTCTTCTTCATGATTGTCGAAGGTATCCTATTTGCAATTGGTTCTTTGATAACGTGGAAGGCATATGCCTATGACGCAAAATCATAAAGAGTCATTTCAATCCTTTTCGATTGCCTAAAAATCACTACTCAAAGTAATAGCGATCGCGTACCGCAAAACCTTTAACAGATAGATAATTGAAAAGAAAAAATGGAAACCTTAAATAAAACAACCACAAAAAATATATTTATTAAATATCCGATTACAACCTATTATTTGTTGACATTCCTCATTTCTTGGGGAGGTCTTATCGTAATCATGGGTGGCACTGATAGAATTACTTCTAATCCAACAACTGCCCCATTTATATCTATATATTTAGTAACCGTCGGCGGACCCATTATAGCAGGAGTTTTATTAACCGGCTTATTCAAAGGGAAAGAAGGTTATCAGGAATTAATATCCCGCTTCTTCAAATGGCGAGTTCCTTTAAAATGGTATGCAGTTGCTCTCTTAATTGCTCCGCTCACGGTCTTCGCAACACTTTTAACGCTTTCTTTATTTGCCCCAGTTTTTATGCCGGGTATTTTCAGTTCGGGTAATATTCCTGTTGCCTCCATTTTCGGTTTACCGGGTAGTGATAAAATAACCTTGATGCTGTTCGTTCTCATGCTTGGCTTTGTTAATGGCTTTATCGAGGAGCTAGGATGGACAGGATTTGCAACACACTGGCTAAAACTGAATCATAATCTCATCTTAATCGGTACTAGCGTAGGTGTCCTATGGGGATTATGGCACTTACCTTCAAACTATATAGGTAGCGCAGCCGGAGCCGGTACTGTCCCTCTGGCATTATATATATCATTGTTGCTTTTCACCTTTCTTCCACCCTATAGAATACTTATGATGTGGGTATATAAGCATACAGGGAGTTTATTTATAGCAGTATTGATGCACGCAAGTCTTGATATATTCTGGATACTCTCAACACCGCTATTACTAACAGGAAAAGAACGTGTGATTTGGTATGCACTATGGGCTGTTGTGCTTTGGAGTATTGTTGCAATAATTTGTCTATTCAACAATAAAAAGGGATATAAAAAACTTTTTATGGAAGCAAACAACTAAAATATAGTCGCCTTTAAGCAGTCCCTCTTCCCATAATGGTCAATCTGTCATGAAAACGAGTCCTCTTTTCTAAATTTGGGAAGTTTGATTTTGGAAAAGGAAGTAGGAATTTCCTAAGTGGTAGTGGTTAAATAATATGTCGTTCAAGACGATTCTTGTAGCTAGTGCGAGCCGTGGCATTGGGCTTGTCGTTGCTAAACATTTTGTATCTCAGTGCGATCGCCTAGAAATCACGACTCACGGTAATAGCGATCGGCTTTAGGGGATGGATGGTTGATGCGATCGCCCCCAACACAAACGATAACATCAAAACAGCGATCGCTATTTCAATAAACGAATAAATCCTGTTTGTTCAAAATGATGATCGTTTGTCAGAGATTCGGGAATTTTGCGTTCTTGCATGACAATGAAACTAGAACAGTCAAACTGTCGATAGATCCTGCACTGGGTGTGGCAGTTCTCCCTTCACTGACTCGATACCATTGTTGCAACTTTGCATTGATGGCTTTCCATGTTCCCTTGACTCGCCACAGACGAAAGTAGTAATAGACGGTTTGCCATTTAGGAAAGTCATGGGGTAGCATTCGCCATGCATTTCCTCCAGCATTGATGTAAAAAATTGCCTTGAGTATGGTTCTAATATCTACGGTTCTTTTTCGACCGCCTGTCCCAGCTGCTGGTATTAAATCTTTTGGCAGATCCCACTGGCTATCGGTTAAGTCTGTCGGATATGATTGTTTTATTGCTTCCATAGGGCTGTCCTTTTGTCTATTGACAGGTTATACCCTTGGGGGCTTTTTGTATTCATCTAACTTCTCAAACACGCTCTTAATTAACATGCTCCTTACTTCCCAATCCTTAACCGAGAATCCTATCTCTGCCGATCGCGTGATCTCTGTGCGGAATTTGAGCAAGCGCTATGGCAACTTTACGGCGGTAAAAGGCGATTTATAAATTACGTTCGCATTCTTGAAAAACTGAATATAAAACCCCCAAAGTCTTAGCTATATCATCGGAAGTATACATTCCAGTTTCATAGACCTCACCTGCAAATGTGAGTTTATAAAATATCCATCCTTGCCCATTAGTAACAATTCCTAACACATCTATCTCTTTCCCTGCTTGCCGATTTTCCCATTGACAAGCTTGCATTTCCACCAGACATTGCGCTAAGCCCTGCTCAAAGTCATCACGTTTGGCTTCGACAATACATAGGAATGGTGTATCTAAATAGTCTTGTCTAGCTGCAATTAAATAATCAGCATTGCCAACTAAAATATCACTTTCTATCTTTCCTCCTTTCCATATCTTCAGTTTGTCACTACTATCGATCGCTTCCTCACAAAAGGCATCGATCAGGAGCTTTTTGGATTCTTCGTAACTCCGCAGATCGAAATTGCGATGCAAACGTTCTAATCTTTTGACAAAAAATTCGCTAGGAGCGATCGCTAAATCTGGTAAATTCCAATGCGTTAAGGTTTTGATACCTAGCTGCTTGTAGGCAGAGGCAAGATCGAAGCTAGAGAAACTCTTCTTTTTAGATTTCGGCAATTTGGCTAGTTTCATAAGCTTGTTAAATTTTCCTCCATTTTACTGCTTGGAAAGGCGATTCCTTTTTCTTCTTCTGACAGAAACTCCATGACGAGCGCTAGCACTTCACCCTCGATATGTGGCGTATAACTACGCCCGATCTGACTACCTGATAAGCGCATGGCTTTGGCTACATAAAACCAATCAGGAGCTTTGATGTTAGTTTTTTGATTGACTTTAACTGCGGCGGAACGCGTACCGCAGGTAATCGCCATGTTAGAAACGATCGGCATTTCTGGGGTAATGAGTCCAGCCAGATCGAGGCTTTCGGTCAATGCGGCAGCTAAAAGCGGTTGAGCAATACTTTCCACAGGGTCGTCAGGTAAGATGAAATTAGCAGGTAGCTTTTCCCAGATGATTTCTGGTTTGGTAGATGTTTTCGGAACCACTGGTTGTGGTTGGGCGATCGCTTGAATGGGTTGATCTATTGCTTGAGTCATTGTTTTAGGTAAATGACTAATTTGTAATTACCATTCTATATTCGGTCATGCTTATGAAACTAACTATCTTTAGTGAGAAATTGAGGTTTCAAGGGTAATTTGATGGTAACCGTAGTTCCAACACCGACCTCGCTTTCTAGATCGATCGCGCCATGGTGGAGTGTGGTGCACTGCTTGACGATTGCCAGTCCCAAACCCGTCCCTTGAATTTGTCCGACATTACTCGCCCGATGAAAGGTCTCAAACAAGCGATCGCGATCGCTGGGGGGAATCCCAATACCGCAGTCCCGCACTTGGAACGTCGCCATGCCATCGGCACAAACCAGCTCGAAGTAAATCTGACCGCCCTCTGGGGAATACTTGATCGCATTAGAAAGCAAGTTCGCAAAAATATGCCGCATCAAGGTTGTATCCATTTCTACAGCATCGCATTCCCCCTGACAGGAAAAGATAATTGCCTGCCCTTCCTTGACATTCAAATTAAAAGCCGTCAAAAGCTCGTGACAAAACTGTTCTAGGTTGGTTGGTTTGGGCTCGTATTTGAGCACACCCGCTTCGCTCCTACCCAAAAGCAAAACTTCATCCAGCAGATGCAACATATCGCTCAGAGATTCTTGGATTAGGGCGAAATACTCGGTTTTGCGATCGTCGGATAATTGACGCTTGGGATTTTGTAGCGATCGCACACAGCCCGTGATCGTCATCATCGGATTGCGGAATTCGTGAGAAACCATCGAGATAAAATTCGTCTTGAGCAGATTTGCTTCCCTCTCCATTTCCAATGCTTTAAGAATGGTTTGTTCGTTCTCCTGTAGTTGCTGATTGACTAGCGAAAGCTCTGATGTGCGCTCCTGTACGCGCATTTCAAGGGACTGATTGAGTTCCGCAAGATTCTGATAGAGACGGGCATTTTCAATGGCGATCGCTGCTTGTGCGGACAGGAGTTGCAATACCTCTACCCTTTCGGGTGTAAAAGCATCATGGGCTAAATTGTTTTCGACATACAGCACGCCAGAAAGCTTTCCCTGATTGACTAGGGGGGCACAGAGTACCGACATGGGTTGATGCATAATGATATAGGGATCGTGGCTAAAGAGATGTTTTTGCGAAGGATTATTCAAAATTACGCTCTCTTGGGTGCGAGCCACTTGGGTAATTATGGCAACCGATAAATTCTCGCTAAATTCGGCTATGGGTACGGACTGAAGCACTGTAACAAGTTCGCGATCGGCAGTTCCTTCCGCCTCCACCAGCAATGCCCCCTCGGATGCCAAAATCAAATACCCCTTTTCCGCTCCTGCATTTTCTAGCAAAATTTTCATCAATTTCATGATCAATTGTCCCAGCATCATCTCTCCCGAGAGGGTCTGCGATGCTTTTAAAACAGAATCCAAGTCTAAAATATTGGCACTGGTTCTGCCCGTACTTCTAGGGGATGGGGAACGTTGTCCTGATGTAGCTTCACTGACTTGGGAGAAGCGATCGAGTAGTTGCGGATATAGGCGTTCTAAATGGGCGACCTTGGCGATCGCTCCCCATTGCTGATAGGTAAAACGCGCATCGCGCATATAGACCAGCGCAACCTTAGGCTTCCCGATATTGAGATAGAATCTTGCCGCCAACTCATGGGCGAGAGCTTCTTCTTGAAGATACCCGTGCTCTTGGGCGAGGGCGATCGCGCGATCGTAGGCATCGATCGCTTTGGAGTTTTGACCGAGAATGCGATCGCGTTCTGCCTCCACCAAATGAAACTTGTGGGCGTAGTTCATCGGTGCGTGATTTGCCCATAGCTTCATTTTGCGCTGATTAGAAGAAACTTTCCTTAATATTCGCCGTTTTTGATGCTTGGGTACAGTTGGGAAGATGGCAAGCTTGGTAAGGGAGTCATAAAAGAAGGCAGCGGGAACGACCAGCAAACCTACCACACCATCTTCGAGTAGTTTTTTGACGCGATCGGCGGCTATTCCTGCCTCAGAATATTCGTAGAAGAGATAATGCAGGATCAGCTTGTTGAGATATAAATGAAATAGGGTGCTGTTGTCCTTACTGGCAATATGTATGGGCAGTTTTTCATCTTCGTTGTAGCTCTCACCAATTAACCGACAGGGATGCTGGGATTGACCGAGCAGGTTTAAGATCGCTTGCCGATAGATAGCCGTCAAAAAAATGGCGCGAGAGCGCTTAAACCCCAATAGGACATCGGTATAGGATGCCATTTCTCGCTCTAGAGCGGCTAGTTCGCTGCCCACCAGATAGGCATGATAGAAACGAAAGGCGATCGCCACAGTGCCGTAATCTAGATCCCCCATTTCTAGACCGATCTGATAGGACGCTAACAGCGGATCGAGGGTATCGCGCAGATGACCTTTCCAATGGGTGAGGTACAGATTCACCAAGAGCAGGGTTTTCGGTATAAATTCCTTGGCATTTAGCTTGGGCATCAGATCCGATGCCAGCCGTGCAAATTGGAATCCCCGATCGAAGTTCTCCTCCGCTCCACAGAGTACCATGCCGTAATCGGCATAGCCAAAGGCAGAACCGGGAGCATTGCCATAGCGCAGCGAGAGTTGAATTTTTTGAAACACCATCAACTGCCAGAGATCGGGGCGAGTAAAATAAGTTGGCGTGCAAACACTGGCGATCGTCGCCATCGCAGCGCGTTTGTTGGGATTCGTCATTTTGGGCAAGTGCATCAGCGATTGAGGTTGTCTGCCTATCAAAGTCCCCATCAAGGCTAATTTTGTGCCGATCGCCCCCCACCAAACATCCCACCGACTGGGTGATTTGGGGATTTTGATTCCCAGCATGGCTAAGACATCCAAGGCGATCACGATCGCTTCGGCAAATTTGTTTTGAGCGATCGCAGCTTGAATCTTAATCTGATAGATTTTCACCTTGTCTAATAGTAATTTGGCTTCGCGAAGCACGATCTCTGCTACCCTTTCCATTTCTGGGTAGTCGCCACTCAGATAAGCTGTCTCTACCAATCCCGTATACATAGCTAGGGTTAGATTGTAATCCTGCCGCCAACTGTTTTCTGCTAAAAGACTGCTACCTATAGAAAAGTAGGTAAATGCTGATGCATAGGCAGTAAGCGATCTCGCCTTTAAGCCAGCAGTAAGATTAAGTCTTACCAACTCATCCTTCTCGGCAGGTTCTGTGCATAATTCAATACTCCAATTCAGTTGATTGACGATATCGAATATCCTTGTCGTGAGAAGTTCGCTGGGAGTCGATTTTAAAAACAATCGCCCAATCTTTCGGTGAGCCTGCATTTTCTCCGTTTCCGAGAGCAAAGCATAGGCAGCTTGCTGAATCCGATCGTGTTGAAATTTATAATCGACCTCAGATATGGGGAGAATTAACTGCGATCGAATGGCTGTCACCAGATCGGGGAAAATCAAATCGGGCGATCGTTCGCAAAGTGTTGCCAGGGTATCCAGATCGAAGTTCGTACCGATGCAAGCAGCAAAACGCAAAACCTGCTGGGTGGACTCTGGGAGCTTTTGGATTCTGGCGATCGCCAACTCCACGACATTCTCAGTGATTGCTTTTGCTTCGATTTGGGCGAGATCCCATTGCCATTGGGGTTTTGTGCCATTGTAAGTAAAGGTAATCAGATTCTCCGCATACATCATCCTGAGAAATTCACCGACAAAAAATGGATTCCCGCCTGTTTTATCCATGACCAATTCTGCTAGGGATGTAGCGATCGGGATATCTGTGTGGAATGTCTCTGCGACCAATTGCGTCACAGCCTCTAATTTTAAGGGTTCTAAAACAATCTGGCGAATTCCTCCAGCCCAACGCGACCCTGCTTCTAACATCCTGCATACTGGATGCCCTGGATCGACTTCGCGATCGCGGTAAGCTCCGATGCATAGCAAGTGTGGGATATCACTATCCACGAGTAACTCAATTAATTTCAGCGAGGCAGAATCTGCCCATTGCAGATCGTCGAGAAATATCACGAAAGGATGGCGATCGCTACAAAACACCCGAATGAAGTTCTGAAACACGCGATGAAATCGATTTTGGGACTCGGCAGAATTCACTTCAGCCAGTTGTGATTGCTTGCCAACGATCCGTTCGAGATTGGGAATAATATCCAAAAGAATCTGTCCGTTTGCCCCCAAAGTGCTTGAGATCTGCTCTCGCCATTGTTGCAGTTGGACTGCAGGTTCTGCCAATAGCTGTTGAATTAGCCCATCAAAAGCCTCGGCGATCGCGGAGTAGGGCATCCCCTGCTGCAAGCGATCGAACTTGCCAGCGATAAAATAGCCCTGCTTTTCGGTGATTGGTTTATAGAGTTCCCGCACCAAAGATGACTTCCCAATCCCCGCATATCCGGCAATCAGAATCAACTTCTCTCTGGTGGGATTTTGGACGGCACTGGATATTTGATCCAATGCGTTTAGCAAAGCGTCAACTTCTTTCTCCCTTCCATAGAGCTTTTCTGGAATCTGAAACCGATGGGAAATATCTTGGGATGCCAGAGGGAATTCAGCAATTCCACTACTCTGTTGTAGTTGCATCAAACAATTCTCTAAGTCAGCTTTCAGCCCCCAAGCACTTTCATAGCGTTCCTCGGCATTTTTTGCCAACAACTTCATAACGATATCAGAAACTACTGGAGGAATATCCGCATTCACCTGAAGGGGTGACAAGGGTAATTTCGCCAAATGCGAATGCACTAACTCTAAAGTATCCTCCGTATTAAACGGAAGTCTTGATGTAAGGAGTTCGTAAAGTGTAACACCGAGCGAGTAACAGTCGGTGCGACAATCTAGGCTGCGGTTCATTCGCCCCGTCTGTTCGGGAGACATATAGGCCAATGTTCCTTCCAAGACATTCGCTTGCTTGAGGGGTTGGTTTTCTTGGATGAGTTCGCTAGAAATACCGAAGTCAATAATTTTCAGGCAGCCCGTATCTGGGTTGTAAACGATATTACTAGGGTTGATATCCTTATGAACGATCTTGGCAGCGTGAATCTGTCCTATGCTTTCGGCAATCGCGATCGCAATCCGAAGAAACTCAATTAAAAACAGATCTCCCCCATTCGCTTTTTCCTTAAGTGTGGATCGCCCTTGCATCCACTGCTTTAAAGAAACTGCACCAAAGTCTTCTAAAACAATTACCAGCTTTTTCTGGTATGTCTCTAAGGCATATGCCGCGATCGCACCCCTCGCAGAATTTCTGCTTTCCTGATTTAATTTGCAAATTATCCTGTATTCCTGTTGATATCGGCGCAGTTCCTCAGGCGAGGGAAACTCCTCTTTCAAGACCTTAAAAATTACCGAAACTCGATCTACAGTTCGCAACGCCCGATAAACCAGCGACCGATCGCTTTCATAGAGTTTTTGCGTAATTTCGTAGCCCGAGACTGTAAACATAGGAATATCAAACGAGTGAGAGATACGTTGCGATTCTCGCAAAAATCTCTTCGATATTAAAAGGTTTGACCACAAAATCAGTAGCCCCCGCCTCAAGTCCCATGACGCGATCGCTGAGTTCATCCCTTGCGGTCAGTAAAATTATAGGGAATTTATGCCCAAGCGATCGCAAACGTCGGCATATTTCGACGCCTTCCAAGCTAGGCAACATCCAGTCTAAAATCGCAAGATCTGGTGGCGACTCTAAAGCTAGATTCAGTCCTGCGATGCCATCATGCGCCACAGTAACGCCATAGCCCTCAAGCCCTAATTCCGATTCCATAAATCGACATAATTTAACATCGTCTTCCACTAGCAGAATATGTGGCGTCATACATGTCTCTCCCCATTCAAGGTAATCCAATTAAGATTTTCTTAACCTTTTTACTCTAGTAGATCTAATCCTAGAAAGATGAATTTCCCCTGAGGCGATCGTTAACTTTTCATAAAAGATGGGATTTGAGAATATTGCCCAAGATCGCAAGACCGCGATCGATATCTTCTAAGGATTGCGAAAAATTGAGTCGAAATGCAGGATAGCCCTGCCCGTCTGGAAAGAAAAGTTTGCCGCGCCCGATAAGTACCTTTTGCGCTTCCGCTGCAAGACGTATTGCTTGCATCGGTGCTTGATTGGGAAGCTGCACCCAAATAAACAGTCCTCCATTGGGAACTATCCATCGCACTGAGCTTGGGAAGTGTTGTTCCATGGCATGTAACATCCGATCGTGGCGCTGTTGGTTGATCGCGCGCAGATGATTGAGGTGGCGGCGGTAATGCCCTGATGCAATATATTCACTGGCGATCGCCTGTGTCACCGTGGAAACATGCAGATCGTGCAGCAACTTAATCTCAACTAATGATTGATAGTGTTTGCCCGTAGACACCATATAGCCTAATCTCAGCCCAGGCATCAGCGTTTTTGAGAATGTGCCAATGTAAGTGACCAAATCGCTCCGATCCAAAACCTTGAGCGGCGCGGGCGCAGGTTCAAAATTCAATCCTTCATAGGCGTTATCTTCCAAAATCGGACAGTTATACTTCTCAGCGAGAGATATCAATTCGCGACGATGGGCTAGGGATGTCGTGATTCCCGTGGGGTTGTGTAATGTGCTGACTGTATAGATGAGCTTGGGCTGATGGCTATGGAGATATTGCTTCAACAGTTCCAGATTCATACCATCCTTTTGCATGGGAATGCCAATGACTTTAATTCCCATTTTTTCTAAAATCGCGATCGCCCCGTGATAGGTGGGACTCTCGACGATTGCCCAATCTCCAGCTTGGAGATAGTATTGCAAGGCAAGAGATAAAGCTTGCTTCGAGCCGTTGGTGATAATCAAATTATCTGCCGAAACTTCCAAACCTAGCTTCCAAGCGAGCATTTGTGCTACCTGTTTTCGCAGTGTAAATTGCCCTTGAGGGGAGTCATAGCTAAACAGCACGTCGGCAACTTGATTCATGGCTCGACGAGCAATTTTGGCTAGATCTTCTAAGCCTGATGGACGCGGGAAGCCAGACGTGAAATCGATCGTGTCAGGTTCTAACTGTGCTTCGAGCGAACTCATATATTGATCGAAAAATGATTCGCCCCACTGACTCGGAATCACAACCTTTTGATCGGCTTCGAGCGTGGAACTTCGATCGCTTGAAATCGCCACATGATTGACAAAATATCCAGCACCTTGCTTTGCTGAAACTAAGCCATCAGCCTCTAAGACGCTGTAGGCTTCGATTACCGTCAATTTATTTACCTGTACGCTTTCGGCAAGCGAGCGAATGGACGGTAATTGCTCCCCAGGTTGGAGCGATCCCGCAGCGATGAGACGACTGATGCGATCGCGGATTTGGAGATAGATCGGCTCTTGTGCTGAGCGATTTAACGGAATTCTCATAGGGCAGTCACTCCTGAGAGGTTGAGAGCAGTATATAGCGATACCTACTCAACCTACCTAGTACAGTTTTATTAAGTTTTACTAGAACAGTTGAGTATTTCTGTAACTGTACTAGCTAAAGTGACCAAATCTGTACCTTCCCATCAACTTCGCAACGCGATAAAAATAAGAAGCATCTCCCGATCTGCAATGACTTGGCAGCAAAATTATGCAATTCTCTTTTATTCCTACAAATCCTTTCGTCTTTCTAGGTAAAGCGATCGAGAACTTATTTCGAGCTGTTTTTGACCGAAGTGATGAGGTCAAAGTTTGGCAAGAAACCGATCGCAAGGGGAATCTTTACTGGAGTACTTACGATCCTAAGACTGGAGAATGTGCGAGTTTTGGCTCTGAGCTAGAAGTGATGCGATGGATTGAAAGCCGCTATTATTTCTAGCATGATTACGATATCGCTGAGAGGCGATCTTCTACAGAAGCGATCGCGAGCATGGTTGGCAACAACGAATCAGGATTGAGGCTGATCGAGTCGATACCTTGTTCCACCAAGAAGCGAGCAAACTCAGGATAATCGCTAGGAGCTTGACCGCAAATGCCGATCTTGCGATCGCATGCTTTTGCCTTCGCAATTACCATTGCCACCATCGTCTTCACGGCATCGTTGCGTTCGTCAAAGATGTGAGCCACCAGAGACGAGTCGCGATCGAGCCCCAAAGTGAGTTGGGTGAGGTCGTTAGAGCCAATCGAGAAACCATCGAAGACTTCGCTGAACTGTTCTGCCAAAATCACGTTACTGGGAATTTCGCACATGACGTAAACTTGCAGACCGTTTTCGCCGCGTTTGAGACCGTGTTTTTCCATCTCTGCGATTACCTTACGACCTTCCTCGGGTGTGCGACAGAAGGGAATCATGGGAATGACATTGGTTAATCCCATGTCATCTCTGACCCGCTTCAAGGCTTTGCATTCCAGACCGTAGGCTTCGCTGTACTTCGGATCGTAGTAACGAGAAGCCCCCCGCCAACCAATCATGGGATTCTCTTCTGATGGCTCAAATTGCTTGCCGCCTAAGAGGTTGGCATATTCGTTGCTCTTAAAGTCTGACATGCGTACAACGACGGGGTTGGGATAGAATGCCGCTGCGATTGTGCCGACGCCGTAGGCGAGTTTATCGACAAAGAAATCGGGTTTATGAGCATAACCTACGGTCAAGGTGGCAATCTCTTTCTTGGCAGCTTCATCCTCTAAGCGATCGAAGTGAATCAATGCCAAGGGATGAGCTTTGATGTGATTGGCGATAATGAACTCAAATCGGGCTAGACCCACGCCATCGCAGGGAATTGCCGCCAGACCAAACGCCTCTTCGGGGTTGCCCACATTCATGAGGATTTTGGTGCGCGTGCGTGGTAACTTATCCAGCAGTGTCTCCTCGATCGCAAAGGGAATCAGTCCCGCATAGACGCGACCTTCTTCACCTTCCGAGCAGGAAACGGTGACCTCTTGTCCTGTAGCGATCGCACTGCTAGCATCCCCGCAACCTACGATCGCGGGAATACCCATCTCTCTAGCGATAATCGCAGCGTGGCAGGTACGTCCGCCTTGGTTGGTGACGATCGCGCTAGCTTTTTTCATGATCGGTTCCCAGTCGGGGTCGGTCTTATTCGTCACGAGAACTTCTCCCGCTTGGAACTCATCTAGCTTGTGGGTTTCGAGAATGACTCGGGCTTTGCCCTGACCGATCGCTTTGCCCACCGATCGACCTGTAATCAGAACGTCCCCTTGGGCTTGGAGTCGATAGTTGCGCAATACGCTGCTAGATTTTTGCGATTGCACGGTTTCGGGACGCGCCTGGACGATGAATAGTTCTCCAGTTTCGCCATCCTTTGCCCACTCGATATCCATCGGCGTATCTTGACCGCGCACCTGCGAGTAGTGATCCTCAATGATGCAGGCCCATTTTGCCAGTTGGAGAATCTCAGCATCGTTGAGGGCAAACTTGTTGCGCTCTGAGACTGGCACGGAGATATTCTTGGTCAACTTACCGCCGCCGATGTCATAGATCATCTTGATTTCCTTTGTGCCCAGACGCTTTTCTAAAATCGGACTAAATCCCGTTTTGAGCGTGGGCTTGAATACGAGGTATTCATCGGGGTTGACCGCACCCTGCACCACATTTTCGCCCAAGCCATAGGCAGCAGTGATCAGCGCGGCATTCCTAAAACCAGTTTCGGTATCGATCGAGAACATGACGCCAGAGGTGGCGAGGTCAGAACGCACCATCTTTTGCACGCCTACGGAGAGGGCGACATCAAAGTGGTCAAAGCCTTTAATCGTGCGATAAGAAATGGCGCGATCGGTAAAAATAGAGGCAAAGCAATTTTGGCAAGCTGTTAAAACGGTACTGAGTCCGTGAACGTTGAGATAGGTTTCTTGCTGCCCCGCAAAACTAGCATCGGGGAGGTCTTCGGCGGTGGCACTAGAGCGAACTGCGACATCGGTTTCAGAACCATATTGACTACACAATCTCGCATAGGCACGCCGAATCGCCTCTTGGATCGGTTGAGGCATAGGTGTGTTGAGAATAAGCGATCGCGCCTGTTTACCGACACTGCGGAGATTGTTGACATTTTCCACATCTAGCGTGGCAAATAGCTGCCGCAATTTTGATTCGATGCCCGCTGCCTGAATAAAGTAGCGATAGGCATGGGCTGTCGTTGCAAAGCCGTTAGGGACGTTGACGCCTTGAGCCTTGAGTTCGCGAATCATTTCTCCTAGTGAAGCATTCTTCCCACCGACGAGGGGAATGTCTGCAATCCCTACCTGCTCAAACCAGAGCACAAAGGCTTCGTCTTTAGAGGGTATGGCATGCTCTCTAGTCAAAATTTCTGAACTAGTCATAGAACTATCTCCTTTTTTCCTGTACGACGAACCAACTAACCATTGGTCAACAACAAGGAGGAGGTGGCTAGGGATGAGCTTGAGCGAGGCGATCGCTGATTCCCAAAGCGGGAGGAGCTTGCAGTGTTAACTGTTCGATAGTTAACCTCCATCCTTGGTTTCATTGTCCCACGAACCCCAATGGCAAAATCTAAAGATTTTTTACGCTTTTACGCATTTCTGGATCGTGGTGAAATCTTGAAGCGGAAAGCGATCGCATTGTGCGGGTATGAGTTGCCGCAGAATGAATCGTTAGCCGATTACCGATCGCGAAAAATATCAGGCGATCGCAGCACAACTTTAACTGGGGGGAAGCAATTTCAGCTATAACTGTTTGTCACATCGATCATAATTGAAGTAGCAAAACTCAAACATACTAACCAATACTGAAAATTAGCATTACCCATGACTACTGCGAATCTTGATGCACCGACTGAAACAGCCAATCCTTTACTGATTGGCAAGGGCTTGCCACCATTTCCAGACATTAAGCCCGAACATGTTGTCCCCGCAATTACCCAACTGCTAGCAGAAATTGATGCAGGGTTAACCCAGTTAGAGGCAAATCTAGAGGCAAGCTTAAATTCTCATAGTCAACCGACCTGGAGCGATCTGGTAGAACCCTTAGATCGGCTTACAGAAAAGCTCACATGGAGTTGGGGTGTAGTCGGACACCTCACCAGCGTTAAAAATAGTGCCGAACTGCGCGAAGCACATAAAACCATGCAGCCAGCGATCGTGCAATTTTTTAATCGCCTCAGCCAAAGCCAACCGATTTATAAAGCCTTCAAAGCCATTCGGGCAGGCGAGACCTGGCTGAGCCTCGATCCAGCCCAACAAAGAATCGTCACTGCCGCTATCAAAGAAGCCGAACTGTCTGGTGTTGGTTTAGAAGGAGAAACCAAAGCGCGATTTAACCAAATTCAGATGGAATTGGCAGACATTACTACCAAGTTCTCCAATCATGTCCTAGATGCCACCAAAGCCTTTAGCATGACCCTGTTTAAACCCGAAGAAGCCGAAGGCTTACCTCCCAGTTTACTCAGTCTTGCCGCCCAAGCCGCAAGAGCTGACGGAGACAGCAAAGCCACACCCGAAAAGGGACCTTGGTGCATCACCCTAGACTTTCCTAGCTATGTACCCTTCATGCAGCATAGTACCCGCCGCGACCTGCGCGAAAAACTATATAAAGCCTTTGTCAGTCGTGCCTCCAGTGGGGAATTTGATAACTCTCCCTTAATCGAACGGATTTTGGAACTACGCCAAGAAAAAGCGAAGCTGCTAGATTTTGAAAGTTTTGCCGAATTAAGCCTCGCGACTAAAATGGCTCCCAATGTTTCAGCCGTCGAGACCCTGCTCGAAGAATTGCGTCAAGCCAGCTATGGTGCTGCTGTCCAAGACCTCGAAAACCTTAAGACATTTGCAAAGTCGCAAGGATTCCCAGAAGACGAAGAACTCAAACACTGGGATATCAGTTTTTGGGCAGAAAGGCAACAGGAAGCGAAGTTCGATTTTAGCGAGGAAGAACTGCGTCCTTACTTCCCACTACCACAGGTTTTAGAGGGGCTGTTTAAGCTCGTGAACCGCTTGTTTGGGATCGCCGTCACCGCAGCCGATGGCAAAGCTCCGATCTGGCACGAAGATGTTCGCTTCTTTGACATTGCCGATGAGTCTGGGCAAGCGATCGCCCATTTTTATCTCGATCCCTATAGCCGCCCCTCCGAAAAGCGCGGGGGTGCATGGATGAACGATTGTGTCGGTCGCGCCAAAATCACCGAAGATGGGAAGACCTATACACGCTTACCCGTAGCTTATCTGATCTGCAACCAGTCACCCCCTGTTGATGGTAAGCCCAGTCTGATGAACTTCCGCGAAGTTACCACCCTATTTCATGAATTTGGTCACGGCTTACAGCACATGCTTACCAAGGTGGATTATTCAGGGGCATCGGGAATTAATAATATCGAATGGGATGCTGTCGAGCTTCCCAGTCAATTTATGGAGAACTGGTGCTACGACTATCCCACCTTAATGGCAATGGCAAAGCACTATGAAACTGGTGAAACGCTACCTGAGCACTACTATTACAAGTTGCTGGCTGCCCGTCACTATATGAGCGGCTCTGGGATGTTGCGCCAACTTCACTTTAGCTTGACCGATATCGAACTGCACCATCGCTATCAACCCAATGGGAACGAAACTCCTGCCGAAGTGCGATCGCGTATTGCCAAAACTACTTCCGTTATGCCTCCTTTGCCCGAAGACAACTTCCTCTGTGCATTTGGGCATATTTTTGCTGGGGGCTATGCCGCAGGCTATTACAGCTACAAGTGGGCTGAAGTCCTCAGTGCTGATGCCTTTGCTGCCTTTGAGGATGCGGGTCTAGAGAACGAACCCGCGATCGCAGATATCGGCAGACGCTATCGCGACACGGTTCTAGCCTTAGGTGGAAGTTTGCACCCAATGGAAGTGTTTAAACAGTTTCGCGGTCGCGAACCCAGTACTGCGGCACTGCTCAGGCATAGCGGACTAGCCACAGTTGCTTCGTAGCGTTAATCTATCTCAAGTGGTTTCGACTTCGCTCAATCACTTCCTGCGGTGAATCCATGATTAAATTCACCGCAGTTCCTTAAATTGCTATGATACTCCCTTCCCACAAGAGGCTGAGGCAGAGCGCAAACAACGCAAGAAACTTGCCGCTAAGCTGCGCGAACTGAATATCGATCCTGATTCTCTATAGGGATCGCATAAAAATTAACAGGATCGCCATTCCCAATACCTAGCGAATCATAGAGATACTTCGCCAAAACCACCACCACCTGGGGTTTCAATGATGATGCGATCGCCTGCTTGCATGGCGATCGTGCTTGTACTGGCTAGATTTTCTACTTCACCCTGTTGCCGTTTGACCCAATTGCGCCCGATCTTGCCAGATTGCCCTCCCTGCAAACCAAATGGGGGCACAATGCGATGATTAGATAAAATTGCCGCTGTCATGGGTTCTCGAAATTGGATCTGACGAATTACGCCATTGCCGCCGCGATGACGGCCCTGCCCACCGCTATGGGGGCAAACGGCAAAATTCTCTAAAATCACGGGAAATCGCCATTCTAAAACTTCAGGATCGGTGAGTCGCGAATTGGTCATATGGGTTTGCACGGCATCCGTACCATCAAAATCACTTCCCGCCCCCGAGCCGCCACAAATGGTTTCGTAGTACTGGTATTGGGCATTGCCGAAGGTGAAGTTATTCATCGTGCCTTGCGCCGCTGCCATCACACCGAGCGCCCCATAGAGCGCATTTACGATCGCTTGCGAAGTCTCGACATTGCCAGCGACGACAGCGGCGGGATAACGCGGGTTCAGCATGCAACCTTCAGGTACGACGATCTCCAGCGGTTCCATGCAGCCGGCATTCAAAGGAATGTCATCGTTCACCAAGGTGCGAAACACATAGAGAACGGCCGCTTTACAGACAGCAAGGGGTGCGTTGAAGTTATTGGCTTGCTGGGGCGAAGTCCCCGTAAAATCGATCTTGGCAGTGCGTCGATCGGGATTGAGGGCGATCGCAACTTGAATCTGACAGCCCCAATCAAAGGGATAGGTAAACGTATATTGGGAAGTTGAAGTGGTTTCGATCAAATTTGCGATCGCTTTGCGGACGGATTCTGCGGCATTATCTTGGATATGCTTCATGTAGCGCTGTACGGTGGTAAGCCCGTATTCCTTGGCGATCAGCAGGAGTTCCTTCGCACCGTATTCATTTGCAGCGATTTGGGCTTGCAGGTCGGAAATATTTTGGGCGGGATTGCGCGCAGGATATTCTCCAGAGGTGAGCTGTTGGAGTACAGCCCGTTCGCAGAAACTGCCCTGTTCGACTAATCGAAAATTGTCAAACAGAATTCCTTCCTGATTGATGTTGGTGCTATCGGGAGGCATGGAACCTGGGGTGATACCACCAATATCGGCATGATGTCCGCGCGAAGCAACATAAAAGATCTGAGCGGAATGCGTTCCATCAAATACGGGTGTGATTACAGTGATATCTGGTAAGTGCGTGCCACCGTTGTAAGGATTATTTGTAGCAAACACATCCCCTTTATGAATTCTCTGTTGAATTCCCTGCTTTGAATCTTGAATTAAAGCCTTCACACTTTCACCCATGGAACCAAGATGTACGGGAATATGCGGGGCATTGGCAACCAGTTGCCCTGCAGCATCAAAGATGGCGCAGGAAAAATCCAATCGTTCGCGAATATTCACACTGGCGCTGGTATTTTGCAGCGTAAAACCCATTTGTTCCGCGATCGCACGAAAGAGATGATGAAAGATCTCCAGCTTTACAGGATCGGGCTTGGACTCTTCTCCCCCCTTAATAAGGGGGGCTGGGGGGGATCCTGCTTCATCTAACAGGACTTTTTTGGAATTAGAGGTGTCCGATCCCCCTGTCCTATCGGGCATCCCCCTTATTAAGGGGGACTTTGGTTCTTCTTTCCCCTTATTAAGGGGGGCTGGGAGGGATCGATCGCATTTTCTCAGAATTAAATGATTGCGCTCGGTGAGTTCTGCCTCCCAAGTCGGTTCGACAACATTTGTCCCTGTGGCATCGAGGATAATTGCCGCCCCTGAAATCCGATCGCTGGGTTGCAAATCCTGCCGCCGAAAGATCGGAGCCTGATGCCATGCACCACCAGAATAGATTTGCGTTGTTGCCACAGGTGAGGGAGGCAGAGCATGAGTTCGTTCCTGTATGGGTTCTTCGGGGATATTCGTTTTGCCAATGACTTCCACAGCGATCGCCTGTACGATGATGCTGCGGTCAGCAAAGATAAAACCATAACGTTCTTTATGGGCTCGTTCAAATTCTGAAATGAGATCGGTAAACCGTAATTCCTGAATGGAAAGATTTATGGAATCCCACCTAAAATCGATATCCAAAGGCGAATCCGTGCCTTCATAACGCAGTCTTAGCAATCCATTGCTTTCAATCCTTAAAAGGTCAGGGAACTCCGAATCCAAAGACTCCGAACTGCGATCGGATTGCTGGATTTCCGCCTTACCTGCTAGAAGCAATTCATCGGCGATCGCATCTAAATCCGAGAGAATATCTGACTCTAACTTCGCTTCAATACCGCGCTCCTGAATTACGCGCAGGTCAGCCAAACCAATACCATAGGCAGATAAAACTCCCGCATAGGGATGGATAAATACCGTACGAATCCCTAAAGCATCGGCGATCGCACAGGCATGTTGTCCGCCCGCACCACCAAAACAACAGAGCGCATATTCTGTCACATCGTAGCCCCGTTGCACGGAGATTTTTTTGATAGCAGATGCCATCTTCTCCACGGCAATTTCTAGAAACCCTGCCGCAATCGCTTCGGGCGGGCGATCGCTTCCAGTTTCGGCTTGAATTTGGCTGGACAACTCCGCAAACTTTTGCCGCACAATCTCGCGATCGAGGGGTAAATCTCCATTCGCCCCAAATACACTAGGGAAAAAGTCTGGTTGGAGCTTCCCGAGCATGACATTACAATCTGTGACCGTTAGCCCTCCGCCATTGCGATAACAGGCTGGCCCTGGGAAAGCCCCTGCGGATTCTGGTTCCACCCGATATCTCGCCCCATCAAAGGAGATTAAGGAACCACCGCCCGCAGCAACGGTGTGAATTGCCATCATCGGCGTACTGAGACGAACTCCCGCGATTTCTGTGGTTAGCGATCGCTCGTAGATTCCCGCATAGTGTGCCACATCCGTAGAAGTTCCGCCCATATCAAAACTGATAATTTTGTCAAATCCAGCCTGCAAGCTGGTCTGGACTGCTCCGACAATCCCTCCCGCTGGGCCCGAGAGAATGCTGTTTTTCCCTTGAAACAAAGCAGCATCAATCAGCCCCCCATTGGACTGCATGAACATGAGTTTTGTGCTTTGGGGAGAATTCTTTCCTTCCAACGCGATCGGTAATTCCCTCGGTGATTCCCTTGGTGATTCCCATAGAAATTCACTGCTAATCTGTTCGACGTAACGCCGTAAAATCGGCGACAAATAGGCATCCACCACGGTGGTATCGCCCCGACTAATCAGTTTCATCAAGGGGCTGACGATATGCGATACTGATATTTGGGTAAATCCAATCTCTTTGGCTAAGGCAGCTACTTTTTGCTCGTGGGCGGGATAGCGATAGCCATGCATCAAGGCGATCGCGCCAGCCCGAATTCCTCGCTCGAAAGCAGCCTGCAATTCTGGGATCAAATCTTTTTCATTCAGGGGAATTAGAACTTCACCTTGAGCGCTGTACCGTTCCTCTACCTCGATCGCTTGCTCGTAAAGCATTTCTGGCAAGAGAATCTGACGGGCGAAAATATCAGGACGATTTTGATAACCAATCCGCAGGGCATCCTTAAAGCCTTTGGTGATTAAAAGCACCGTGCGATCGCCTTTTCGCTCTAACAAGGCATTGGTCGCCACCGTAGTCCCCATTTTGATCGCGGCAATCTGCTTCACGGGAATTGGGCGATCTCTAGGAATACCTAAAATTTCTCGAATTCCTTGGATAGCAGCATCTTTGTAGCGATCGGGATTTTCGGATAAAAGCTTATGGACAATCAGTTGACGACTGGGGCTTTGCGCCACAATATCGGTAAAGGTTCCGCCGCGATCGATCCAAAATTGCCATCTTTGCGCCATAAATCCAGAACTACCTATCCAAAAAGCCACTTCAATTGTGACACATAGCGATTAGCTGTTGGCTGTTGGCTTTGACTTTCCTTTGGCATGCTCAGAACATTGCACTGAGCCAACGATTTTTTGGAGTTTGGTTAGATGGATTAGATTTGCTCGGGATCAATGCCAAGCGATTGAAGGTAAGCTGCAAGTCTCTCTTTTTGCTGACGCTCTTGAAGCGCGATCGCTTCAGCATTTTTAGCTCGTTCCTCAGCAGATCTAACCTGTTCCTCAGCAGTTTAGTCAGCTAGGAAGCCTTGATCCTGACTTAGTTTCTTCCATATAGCGGCTTCTTCAGGATTTATTTCTACGTCACTATCACCGATTAGATATATTCCTGCTAAGTTATTAGATGCTACTGGATATCCTAGCTCAGCAGATTTTTTGTACCATTTAATCGCTTCCACAACGTTTTTTTCTACTCCCAATCCGAGATGGTAAATATTAGCAACAATACATTGTGCTTCAGAATTATCTTGATATGCAAATGGCTTTAATAATTTAAGTGCTCTTGCATAATCACCAGATTTAAAAACATCAATAACATTTTCTAAATCTTCCATCGTTTTTTTCTCCTTTTGTAAACTAGATTAATACCAATTTAATTGGTGAAAGCAACAGATAGGAAATGCAAGACACTGTAATTCTTAACCACATGCTAGATCTGTTACCCTTGGTCTTTAAATTGGTATAATTACAGATTTGACGTTTCATGAAACTATTTATCTACAAATTGCAAGCATTGATTCCTAGGTATATTAGGATCAGGATAACCTGGGGGGATATTCGGGAAAAGTCCATCAAAGGATTCAGGACATGGTAACTCTTGTGGCCATGGGAAAGTTGCTACAGCACCATATCCTAGACAGTCATATCCACATGTCTTGAAAATTAGACCAGGTATTGGAGGAGATTCGTATATAAATTCACATCTCTTTCTCTTTTTTGTGAGATCCATTTCAGTGGAAGTAAGTATTCCGCTACCTAGTCCACCTCTAGCATTCTCAGTGTATCCACTGGCAGCTGAATAGGGGATCGCTTTGCAACGGGCAAATTGTCTTTGAAACTTCCTGCTGATTTGATTGCCTCTGAGCCAAGCCAAGCAACTGCCCCAGCAATTCCCATCCAGATTAAACCAATAAGATTTCCATTATCATCTCTGCCTCTGGCTTCATCGAATAACCCATACGGATCGATCGCATTCGTCGCACTATTCCCAACATACCTATAAAGATTCGCATCACCACCCGCAAAACCAATAGGATCTTCAGAGATAAACCTCCCAACTACAGAGTCGTAATACCTCGACCTGTAGTAATAAAGCCCAGTCTCAGAGTCAAACCCCGCCCCGTAAAGCCAAATCGCGACTTCACAAGTGGCGCACTTTGAGCCCTGACATTGCCAAAACTATCGTACTTGATGTGCTTTTGCACCACACCCGCAGAGCTAACCAGATCCCTCACCGTACCCAAATAATCAGAAAGCGTCCAAGAGACCTGATTACTTTCACATTCACGTAGCTCACTCCACAATTTTTCTAGTCCTGAAATTGACGGTAGTTAATACATTCGCTCCAAGCCGTAATTTGCAATGATATCCATTATCATCGATAAAATCATCTCTAAAAGGGATGTCACCAATATCAATTTCTCCATACACTTGTAAATTATGTCCCTGTTTGTTTAGATCATTTATTCTATCAATAACACCTGTAAGCACTTGATTGTGCAATTTCTCATTGATATTGATTTTGAGTTGCTCAGACAATTCCTTAGCCTGTAAATCATCGGCTTGCAAGAAGTTTTGAAGTGAGAAATCTTCCAAATCATTCTCATCTGTGCAATCAAGAGATATTTCTTGATATGTATTAACTATTTCAGGGTTAATTAAACGTTCCCAAATTTGTCTCTCATCAGGCATATCATCACAGGCTTCTTCATCAGGAATAGTATCGGCATATCCTGTCGAAATGATTAGATCGCAACATATCATCAAGCCATAGCAACATCCATCTTTCTCATCAAAATCAGAACAATACTCAATGGAATCATATCTTTTTTCAATAATCTTTAGATCGTGTCCTAACCTATTCATTGCTTGCACAATGCATCTCAGTCTTGCATCCATAAGCGGCATTAGATAATAGTAAGCTTTCTCCGCTAGCGAATCTGCAAGCGCACGTGATTCCCATGGAGATTCACCAAGTTCTTGAAATTTTTGAGATGAAAATTGCATAAGTGAAGGTAACATACTCTAGCGATCTCGTCCTGGATGATTAGTCCCTTTTCCTCTTATCAATAACCTACCGGCTTCAGTGCGTAGTTTATCTCTCAGTGGATGATTTTTATCAAGAGTATTGGCAGCATCTCGTAAAGCGTTACCCGCATTAATATCAACTGCTCCATGATTTCCAGATCTTCCACTCTGTCCAGATCCTTGATTTTCTCTTGCTTCGTTTCTTGCATTTTGCAATGTTTTTCCTTTAATTTGTTTAGCAATATCGCCTAATTCCTTATCAGTTTTTCCTTCTAGATCTTTTTTAGACGGTATTTCAGGTCAATACTTCGGACAGTTTTAGAAAATAGAGAAAAAAAAGCCATTCATCGTTTAAGGTGTGGTTATTGAACGCCAGTACCAAATGAACAGCATAAATTTCATATTACACAGTCTTCTGAGTAAACCGCAACAAAAATTTCTTGTAACTCTGTTTTCCACAATATTGGTTGTGTGCGGGAAAGTTAACTTCACCAACCTGAGTCGGTATAGTCAAATATCAGAACGTAGCTATCGTCGGCAATTCCAACGTTCCTTCAACTTTATCAAAGGTAACGCTACCTGATAGAACTTGCCATTCCAGCAACAGCCCGCCAGATCGTAGCGACTGACTGTTCATTCGTACCCAAAAGTGGCAAAGCAACCTATGGAATTGAGCATTTCTATAATGGAAGTGCTGGACGTGCAGAAAAGGGATTAGAGATTTCTCTGTTAGCAATTGTGGATGTTGATGCAAAACAAGGTTATGCCTTATCCGTGCAGCAGACTCAACCTGCAAAAACAACTGCGGAAACGACTCGGATTGATTACTATTTGGAACAACTTCAAGTGACTTATCCTTATCTGCCAAAATCTGCGCGTTATGTGGTCAGTGACGGCTTCTACAGCAAAATCAAGTGGGTTAATGGTGTCACGGCTTTAAAGTTGGATGTGATTAGCAAGTTACGATGGGATGCTGATTTGCATTATGTCTATTCAGGGACTCAGAAACCTCGTGGTAGGCATCGCAAGTATGACGGCAAGGTGGATTTGACTGATGTTAGTTCTATGACCCTGGTGCGTGAACTTGAACCTAAATTATTTTTATACACTGTTGTTGTCTGGGCATTGAGTCTTAAACGCAAAGTTCGTCTTGCTTATCTCCTTGACTGTCGCGATCCAAAACGAATTGGTCGGGTACTTTTATTCTCGACCGATATCCACATTGACGCATCTGAAATCCTAGACTTCTACAAAGCTCGGTTTTAGATTGAATTCATCTTTCGTGATGCTAAACAGTTTACGGGCTTAACCGATTGTCAAGCTCGTGACTTTACTAAACTAACCTGAGTTCGGGTTAAGGATTTCGGAACAAAGCAAGCCGACTTGCTGGAACCGAGGGGTTCGATCCCCCTGCCCTATCGGGCATCCCCCTTGAAAAAGGGGGACAGGTGGGTTCTCCCCCCTTTTTTCAAGGGGGGCTGGGGGGGATCCTTGGGATGTATAGCGTTTCAGGTTTTCTTATCCCGAACTGACGTTAAACTAGATTTCCATTTCAATGCCAGTTTGAGTGCCTTAAATCTGGCTAAGGTTGATGCGATTCAACGGCATCGATCGCCTCAACCTTTTGTCTTTTCGATGGCGAGTTACAAACGTCTGGCTCTCAATTGCCATTTACTGGATCGATTTATTTCTCTGTTATACCAATTTAAAGACCAAGGGTAACAGATCTAGCATGTGGTTAAGAATTACAGTGTCTTGCATTTCCTATCTGTTGCTTTCACCAATTAAATTGGTATTAGATTTAGAGCCTATTTCGATTAAATCTCATCCTAAATTCCTAGATCTTTGCTCCTACGGCACTATTGCTTACTAATTTTGTCCGAAGTATTGAGAGAATCAGGGCAGGCATAGAGGCACTGCTGCATAGAATTGTAGGGGCAATTCATGAATTGCCCCTACACACAAATCAAATAGGATTGCTATACATAACTCCGTACTTCTTCGTTCTAGCGCTAAATTTGTGGATAAATGGCATGGCTGCATTCACGGCCTCATCATAGGTTCTTGCCACAAAAAAGAAGCGGGATAGCATCAGGTTCTCAGAACCACTGGCGTTTAGGGCGCGATATTTCGCAATGGTGGCGAAGGGATGTTCGCTACAACTCCTATGAGTTCAGGTTAAATCAGGTTCTTAGACCAAAAATAATTTGTCAGGATCGAGATAAACGAGCCAAGGTTGAGGATATTGGTTGAGAACTTCCCACTTTTCCTTAAATACTTCTGCTTGTAGGTGATAGTCCCAATCATGGCTTGGAGGAGTATTTAATTTAATATACAAAGTCATGCGGAAAGGCGTTTCGGTTATACGAACTAGCCAGCAGGGAATGGCATTTTGCGAATGAAATTGTAATTGAGAAGCTTCTATCGGCTCAATTGTTGTAGATTTTTGCAAGTCTTCTTCACAATTTAGCTCTTCATAGATCGATGAATTTGTCATAGCACTCAATCCATGATTATTGAGAATGTTCGCAACATTTTTGCTCGAACTTTCTAAGAAAGCAATGTGATGGGCTCGAATTCCTACATGGGTGGTTAAATGTGATGCAGCATAGTTGACCTGCAAGATACATCCCCAATCTAGAGCTTCCACTACTTGAGGCGCGATCGCAGAAATGAGAGAAAAGTTTTTACAGCCCGTGAGTCGAGCCGTCTCCACATTAGCAGGGCGATCGAAAACAGCCGATTTCTCGCCATAGCTCACGATCTGCCCTCGATCTAGGATGAGCAGGTTTTCACAAATGCGATAGGCTTCCTCAATGTTATGGGTGACAAACAGGGTGATTCCCGTATAGGTACTGAGAGCTGAGATCAGTTCCCGTTCCATTTGGCTGCGCAGGTGCGTATCGAGTGCCGAAAAGGGCTCGTCTAAAAGCAGGATATCGGGTTGGCTGATCAGAGCCCTTGCCAAGGCAACCCGCTGTTGTTGACCGCCCGATAGCTGATCGGGGTAGCGATCGCCAAATCCTTGAAGTTCGATGTTTTGCAGTTGGTCGGCAACCTTTTGCCGAATCTGCGATCGCGAAAGTTTTTTGGGCAAACCGAAAGCGATATTTTGGGCAACGGTAAGGTGAGGGAAAAGCGCGTAGTTTTGAAACAGGAAACCTACGGAGCGATCGCGGCTGGGCAGATGAATTCCCCGCTGCGCATCAAATAAGACCTTACCATTGAGAATAATTCTGCCAGTTGTGGGCTTTTCCATGCCAGCAATGCAGCGCAACAGCATACTCTTACCCGTGCCTGAAGCTCCTAAAATGCCGATTGAGCGATCTGTGCAGTGCAATTTTACTTGTAAAACAAACTCAGGCAGGAGTTTCTCAATCTCGATTCGCAATCCCTGTTGGCGATCGGAAATTGGCAATTCGTGATTGGGAACAAACTCTTTCCTTTTTCCTTTTTCTGTTTGTCTTAACAATTGATGGGCATAACTTTCAGACTTGTGCTTACGGGCAATTGTCCAGAGATGTGCGCCTGCGATCGCTGAGAAGGAAATCGATAGAATCACGGCTGTCCAGAGCCAAGCCTCTTGGGTTGCGCCTGCTTCCACCGCTGCATAGATAGCCAGAGGAATCGTGGTGGTTTGTCCTGGGATATTGCCCGCCAGCATTAACGTCGCACCAAATTCTCCTAAGCCTCTGGCAAATGCGAGGGTTGCGCCTGCCAAAATGCCTGGAAATGCTAAAGGTAAGGCAATTTGCCAGAAAACGCGAAACTCAGAAGCGCCCAAGGTTTTGGCAGCACGGAGCAAATTTCCATCCACCTGCTCAAAGGCTGCTTGCGCGGTCTTATACATGAGTGGAAAGGTCACAACTACCGCCGCCAACACGCCAGCATACCAAGTAAAAATAAGATTGACATGAAAGATTTGCAGAAACTTCCCCAGCCAGCCATTTTGTCCGAGTAACTGTAACAGCAGAAAGCCCACGACTGTGGGGGGTAAAACGAGGGGTGCAAGGAATAAACTATCGAGTACCGACTTCCATTTGCCGCGATATTCTAACAACCCATAGGCAGCCGTAATTCCCAAAAAGAATGTGAAAAAGGTTGCAGTTGCCGCAACCTTTAGCGATATCCAAAATGGCGAAAAATCAAAGGGTACTGAATCCATACTTTTCAAATATATGCTTCGCTAGAGCGCTGGATAGAAACTCTAGATAAGATTTGGCGCTGGGTTGATTGGGGCTTTTTTGCAGAACCGCGATCGGATAGACAATAGGTTTGTGAAGTTTGGCTTCGATAGTTTGCACGACTTTAACTTTTGTCGAAGTTTTAGCATCTGTAGCATAGACGATTCCTGCTTGAGCGTTGCCAGATTCCACAAATTGCAGCACTTGGCGCACGTTATTCCCCAAGACAAATTTTGACTCTACAGATTGCCAAATCTCTAGTTTCTTTAAAGCTTGTTCGGCATATTGACCTGCGGGAACGCTACGGGGATCGCCGATCGCAATCCGTTCGATATTTGCATTGGTTAAATCTTTTAAATCGCTAGCATCATTTTTATTCGCAGGCACGATCAACACGAGGCGATTGGATAGTAGATCGCGGCGCGTATTGGTAAGGATGAGATTGCTTTTTTGGAGTTCGTCCATCTGCTTGGCGGCAGCGGAAATAAAGACATCGACGGGCGCCCCGTTCGCGATCTGTTGTAGTAGATCGCCCGAACTTCCAAAATTCGTGCGGACGGCAACGTTGGATTTTGATGTGCTATAGAGAGGATTAATTTCCCCTAGGGCTTCCTTTAGACTAGCGGCAGCGGAGACAGTTAACTGTACGTTCTTTGCCTCAGGTGGTGTTGTTTTATCGCTCGTTGGCGCGGTGAAATTACAAGCAGCGATCGCAAATAGAGTAAAGACAACCAAACCAATAAACGTGAGAAGTTTTTTCTTACTCATGGGAAACCCTCAGGGAATTATTTTCTAGCGAAATTCAAGTCTAGGCGATCGCTAATCGGTGGCTACAATCACATCAGATGCCTTGATTACAACATAGGCTTCTTTTCCTTCTTCCAGTTCAAGGGCTTCAGCCGAGGATTTTGTGATAGTCGATATTACATTGATGCCTGGCGCAATTTCAACGGATATTTCAGCACTGACTGCGCCAATTTTGACTTTCTTGATCGCACCCTTAAAAGAATTACGCGCGCTAATTTTCATAGATTTTCTTTCCCGTTCCTTTTTTGATAAAACGATAATGATTGCAAAAACTATATGCTATACAAGCATATAGTTTTTGAGTTATATAAGAGTATTGGAGGTTACTTTTTACAAGCTACGATGTGAAAAATGTGCCAGTGTCTTGGTTCGCCGAGAGGGGTTTGACCGGGATGTTCTTCTTCTTCAAAATGTTCCACATCAAAGGGCTGGAGCAATGACTCTACTTGCGCTCTAGAGAAATGGGTCATATTTGGATAAACGGTTGCCCATGAGTCGCGATCGCCAAATAGTTGACCGCAAAATCGCCCTCCATAGCGCAGTGAAGCTGTAATTTCTTTCCACAGATTGGGAAAATCTTGCGGCGGACAAAAAGGGAGTGCGAAACTGGAGTTGATTAAATCGACCGACTTTGGTAGAGCCAGTGACTCAAACTGCATCACCATCGATTCCAACAGCAGGGGATTGAAATCATTCCGATCTCGTAGTTTTGCGATCGCTGCTTCATTCCCGTCAATCGCTAAGACTTGCCATCCCCTCCTCACCAATTCCACGGTATCGCGTCCATCGCCGCAACCCAGATCCACTGCAAGGCGAGGCATTTGCGGTGACATCTCCTCATCAAATAATGCCAGTGCTTTCAGTAAAGTTTCGCGAGGTGGACGACCTGCGATCGCCTGATAATAGGCAGACCAGTCGCGAGAAAATCTACTGGTTTCGGGAAAGTTGAGCATCGGTTTCATGAGGTTTCTATGGAAATGGACAGAAACAAATTCGATTCTGGTTTCGATTTTGATTCCAATTTTGATAATTGTGGGATATAAAGGCTAAAGCCATATTTTGTATTAGTTTTAGCCTTTAGCGTATCTACAAAGTCATACAGATCGACGCTTTACGGTTTCATGACTAACTAACGAGTTGTCCAGTGCCAAGAACTTGGAAGATTTTAGGATTTTCGTCACAGTAGATCTGGAATGCTGTTTTGTCAGGGACATCTGCGCCACTTTGATAGATCATTTCTGCTTCGATATCTTCGACCAACGCCCAAGCAGCAGCGCATTCCTTCGATACAATTCCAGGACCTGCACAAACGGATCTTGCTTCGGCGATCGCGCGTGCGAGTTCGTTGCGAGCGACCACGACTTTGGGCTTCTCTAAAAAGTCACCCTTGTTGAGAATATCGCTTAAAGAGACAACTCCAAGGATACCTTCTCGAATCACAGGAGCCACATGGATGCCTGTGTTCGCAAATAAACGAGCGATATATTCTACACCCAGATCGGGATTGACCGAAATACAGGGCTTGGTCATGATTTCATAAACGTGCATTGCGGCTGGGTCTTTGCCATAGGCAACCACCTTATAGACAATATCTGCTTGCGTCACAATTCCATAGGCATCATCTGACGAACGAATGTCTACGATCAGCGTGCGAATTTTCTTCAGCCTCATCAGTTTGATCGCTTCTGCCACAGTTGCAGAACCGCGTACGATCGCGACATCCTGAGACATAATCTCAAATGCTTTTAGCATAAAAGCTCACCTTTGTTGACGACGTTATTTAGCTTAATTCTTATCAGAGAGCTTTTGTTATTTTTACTACATTTCTTAACTTTATTTTGTATTCAATGTAGCAATTTATTATAAAAATTTATCTGCGTTGAAATCCTTTGAAAATAAGGATTTAAGTCATTATTTCTATATAATATAGAGTTATTGTATCCATGACTTTATAAAAATTGAATCATTTTTTTGCATGACAAAACGAGCTTTAAAAAACCATAATTTCAAGTTTGATAATTAAAATTAGCTGTTTGTTAAAGCTATTAAATGAGCGATCGCAGAAATCCTGTTTGAATTGCATGTAGGGACAATTCATGAATTACGCCTACATGCAATTCTAGGCAGATAAGAATGGCTTGCGAATCATCTGGAATGCGATATCAAGTCTTAACTTGATGTCCGATCGGGGTATAACCCTAGTTGCTTTGATAATTCTCTGGCGACGTGAATCAAAAACTTCGCAGCATCTTGATTATCATGATGAGCGTAATAGGTGGCTGCCTGAACCATCATTTTGACGAGTCCTTCATCGAGAAGATCGCTATGGAGATCGAGAAGTTCGGGTTCGCTGCCATTGGGGCATTGAAATAACTTGTCAATCAAAGCAGCATAGAGATCGTGGCGTTGTTCTTGTGTTTGTGCGGTCATGGTTTAGTCCTCATCCCGAGCGGGAAAATATTCTTCTAAATTCCAGAGATTGCGCCGATTTTCGATTGTCCAGTTGCGAGACTCAGGGGTTAACTGGGCCCAAATCCGATCGATCGGAATATAGGGAGACTCATACTGATACTTTTTACCGATCGCACTAAGGTTTTGGGCAACGCCAATGGGAATACCAAGGGCTTGCCAATCGACATCGACTTTTCGATTGGGTAATCCTCCTATTGGGTCAAAGATTAGCTGTGCGAGGCGAACTAGATCGGCAAAATGACCCGCATTCAGCCCAGTTAGCTTTTGAATATGAATTGCCTTATTGTCATCTATCATTCTCTACTTCCACCTCAATTTCAAAATCACCTATGGGAATAGGGTCACTGCCCATCAGCACTAAAGCTGTCTTCTCATGGAATGGCTCGGATGTAACTTCTTTTTCCTTAGTACGAGTAGCAACAGGATTAAACTAGTCGCATAAAGACTGCTTTTATGTTCGATCGTCCAATTGCGAGTTGCTGGGACTAACTGTTCCCAAATCGTGTCAATGGGAATATAGGGGGAGTCATAATTACCTACCGCTACGCGGGCAGGTTTCTAGATCCAACTCTTTTATGTTTCCATTGGCGGCTGTGAGTCCCAGCCAAGCATCGATCTTGGCTAAATTAAATCCGACAGTATAGCGATCGCCCACTTGAATCAGAGGTCGGCGAATCAAAATTGGGTTCTTGACCATCAAGGCTAAAGAAGTCTGTTCGTCAAGTTTTTCGGGCACGATCTCTCCTTCTCTAATTAGAGGAGCAGTCCGATTAAACCATTCCCATTGCGGGCGATCTTTGAGAAATTGGTATAAACTTTCGGGACTCCAAGATTCAGTCAAGAGATTCCGTGCTTCTACAACATGCCCCGATGCCTGCAAGAGCGCTTTTTGCTTCGTATTGTTGATGCAACCAGGTTTCTCATAAAAAATAATTTTTGCCATACCCCTATCAACTCCGTCAACCAAACTAAAAGGGCTTTGCTGTGTGATGTGTCACATCGAAAATAAATCGCGATCGCGGTTGGGTATCACCATACAGTGTGAAGCTAAATGCAGGGGCATCGCCAATGGCAGTCACTTGATGAATGGCATTGGGCATAAAACTAATAATCTCCCCTGCACTCAGCACCTTTTCGCCTACGACCTCGATTTTATGGGGAAATTGAGGATCGGGCACGCGTTGCCAGAATGTATGCTTTTCCTGTCCCATGAGAACAGCCACAACTCCCCAAGTGCCGTGGTTGTGAATGTTTGAAGAAACTCCGGGTGCAAATGCTGCCGTTTGCACGGTGAGAGGATAGCCAATCTCATCGTAGAGAGTGCGAGTTCCTATGCCTGTTTTAGAACAGGGTTTGGGATATTGGGTATGTAGCCAATAGGAATTAATCGTTAATTGCCTGACGCGCATCCGAATTTGGGGTAAATAATCCCATTCGTCGGCTTCATTGGGAACATTCCGCAGCAAAGTGATAATCTCGGTCAGGAACTCGTGGAAATAGTATTTGTCCCTGATTAAGTCCCATTCTCTACAGGTGGGACGAGATTCGCAATGCCCGTCGTCGGTGACGATCCAATCTTTGCCGCTCATACGCTGGAAAGAGATGCTAATCATAATCGGAATTTCTTTAGGCGATCGCCAGCGCTTTATGGGTATAACAGTTCTTGGGGCAAACCCGCGAACAAGCTTCACAACCAATACAGTTTGCCGCATTGGCGATCGTCATCACTTTCTTCTCAATTTCATCCTCATCTTCATCATCCACAAATTCTCCATCTTCATTCACACCTTTAAGACCGAGCACATTGCGTCCGCAGACTTTAAAACAACGGGCACAACCGATGCATTTATGCTGGTCGATCGCTTGTACGAAGTTGGGAAGCCATTCTTTGCCCCCAAAGGTTAATCCAGTTAATGTAGCCATGGATAGTACTCCTTTTTAAGTATTTTGGGTGTTGGGTGTTTTGAGCCAAGAGCTTGAATTCCCAGCTAACTACCCTGCCATGCGGGTATTGTGAACATTGAGTAGGCGAATTTGAATAGAACGAGCGATCGCATCGCTCAGCGTTAAGTAGTTTGTGCCCACTTGAATCGCAACTTTGGGAAATCGCTTGGCAATGGTAACTTTTGCCCCCAAGACTACGCCTGCACGCTCTAACTGATGTAGGGTGCGATCGTTTACTTTGTTGAGGGAGGTGACAACGCCAGATTCACCAACTTGCAGTAGCGAAAGGGAAGAACTAGAAACTGTAAATCCTTGCATAGACATGGGGGAATTACTCCTAAACAAGGTAGGCTTCTTGATGGGTGCGAATCGTGCAGTCGGAACGTGGGTAAGCCACGCAAAGGAGCACGAAACCTTTTTCTATTTGTTCGTCATCTAAAAAATTCTGGTCTGACTGATCGACTGTGCCCGCATCCAGTTTGCCAACACAACTCGAACAAGATCCTGCATTGCAGGAAGAAGGTAGTTCTAGCCCCGCATCCTCTGCGGCGGAAAGAATCGTTGTTTCCTCGTCAATGGGGATAGTAATATCGATCTGCCTCTTTTTGTTGAACAGTCGCACATTGTATGTCGCCATAATTGAAATCTCCTCGTAAAATCTCCGAAATAATGAAATGATTTAGATCCACTCCTGTAGGGGCAATTCATGAATTGCCCCTACAGGCTGCGAATCGTGTTAACTGCAAGGTACGGCAGCGGGGGTACAATCTCCAGCTTGGAAAGACTGCCCACAACCACAGGAACCCGTAGCATTGGGGTTTTCAAACTTAAAGCCACTCTCGATCAAGCCGTCCACGTAATCGACCACAACGCCATCGAGCAAAGGAGCGCTTTGGCGATCGATATACACGCGTACTTTCCCAAGCTGTTCCACAATATCGTCAGGATTTTGGCTGTTCGTGATATCCAACGTGTACTGATAGCCGCTACAGCCGCCATCCTTAACGCCAAGACGAATGCCTTTTTCTGTTGTGCGATCGGCGGAACCTTTAAGGAAAGCCCGTAAGCGTAATTCGGCTTTTTCGGTAAGGATAATAGACATAGAAATCTCCTTGGGTTTAATAGTTCAGTAGTATCAAGTGGTCCGTATGGGTGTGGGTACTTTTGCAAAGGAATGGATTCGCTGGCTAGTTACGCCCTCGACTGTTGAAGCTGACTTTGAGACTGGCGACCTTTTTTTTTCACCACCTCCACAAACAGGGCAATTCGGATCGTGATAGGTATTGTGTTTGGCAAATTCCAAACGACCTAGATCCATCGTCAACAGTTGCGAAAGTAATGGTGGACGAAAACCTGTAAGAAACTTAATCGCTTCTAGGGCAGTCAAACAGGCTAGGGTTCCCGACACAGCACCGAGAACACCAAAACCCCGCCGATCCCAATCTGGTTTTTCGGGAAACAAACAAGAAAGGCATCCAGTTTCATGGGGAACGATCGTGGTGAGATAGGCTTCCATATCGTTCATAGCGGATTCGACCATGGGACGATGCCAACGCACGCAGGCGGCATTCAGCAGATCGCGCTCGGTGAAATTGTGGGCGCAGTCGAGGGCAATATCTGACGACTTGACCAGGGCATCAACGTTATCGGCTGTAATGTAGTCCAAAACAGCTTCTATTTCCACATCGGGGTTAATGCTCCGCAAGGTTTCTTGTGCTTTCAACACGCGGGGCTGACCTACCCAATCGTCAGTCATCAGCACTTGGCGATTCATGTCATCGAGACGTAACTCACCCCCACGGACTAGAATTAGTTTTCCAATTCCAGCAACAGCAAGATAGAGTGCGGCTGTGCCACCCAAGCCCCCCACACCCGTTACTAAGACGGTGGCGGACTTGAGTTTCTTTTGTGCTTCTTCGCCAAAGTTAGGCAACATCATCTGACGACGATAACGCTCTAACTCTATTGAGGACAGTGTGGGGAATAGAGACATTACACTTCCTCCTCTCCTGTATCGTTGCCAATATCGCCTAGCAGAACAACGTTGTGGGGCTTTTGGTGAAAGACTTTAAACAGTTTTTGTTCGATCGCATTAGAAGTCTGCAAAGTAGCATAGGATTCCTCTAAAGCTTGGCGATAGTAGACTAATTTCTGCTCCTCGCTGGCTTCGGGATACTCAGCATTGATTTCTTGCAAGGACTGCGAGAACTTTTTGAGAATATGCAAGCGATTGATATTCACAACTTGCGGATCGTAGGGCAGCTCGAAAAAATCGAAATACTGTTCCGCATCGGTCAATTTCTGGAATTGGCTAAGGGTAGCAACCATATCAGTGACTCCGATTTTCTTCTAGGATTTTGAGTTGTTTTTTCATTTCGTCAATCTGGCGAAAGATTTCATAGGTCTGAGCGGCAACGTCCATCAACTTTTCATAGTCAGTGGGCAACCCTTCCGCCAAATCATGCAGATCCATTTTCATTTGACCTGCCTTGCTGTTTAACCGCTTAATCTGAGTTTTGAGTTCGTCAATGCCACGGTTAGCGATCGCTGTATCTGTCCCTTGCGCCATACTTATATTCCCTCGATTATTCCCTCGATTATTCCCTCGACGATCGGCTTAGATGTTTATGCTTTGGCAACTTCAGGGAAGTTTGTGGCAAACTCAACGCCTTTCTGGGCGAGTTTCTCACCTTCTTCTCCTAACTTTTCGAGCGAATCAAAGCCAAAGCGCTGAGCATCTCGAAGGGTACGAGCCACAACCAGTAGGCGACCGCAAAAAATCAGCGACCAGCCAAATCCTTCGTGACTGAGATCGACAACCACTTGGCAAAGATAACCAGACTCCTGTTCGATGCGGAGTGCGATCGCGCGATAAAAGGCAAAAATTCTCGACTTAGTAATCGGATCGACATCGCCATCTACTGAGATTTTGCGCTTTTGCTGTTTGGTGAGAATAAAGGGCTTGAGCAGCAGTTCGTCTGACCAGTTGCGGTATGTGCCATAGGGGTCGTTAACGCGGATTTGCTGAACCAAACCTTTTAAGAATGGACTATTCTTAATCACTTCAGAAGCATTTTCTGTATTAGCCTCGGTTGTGGAAGTCAATGTACTTGTTGCGGTCATGGAATTCTCCTTGTTCTATTATTTTTAAGTTGGGGTTGAGAAGTTTCTATGTATGAGCTTCTCTGAGTTTTAGATCCTCCCCCAGTCACCCTTTTTAAAGATGATTGAGGGGGATCGAGGATTGATTTGTAATGAACTAGAACTTCTCAACCACTCTCTAGTTCGTCAAAATCGTGGGATGGCTGCTGTAAGGCTTTCCTCAACCAAGGGGGAGGATTGCCTCTCAGGGTTTGCACCAATTTACCCAGTACCTCAGCGATTTCATCGTCTTCTGACTTCGCTTTTACGGGGGTGATCCGCTTGCGAATCAGACGGGCAGCAGCACTGCCCCCGATCGCTGAAACATAGACAATGGTGCAATCAGACAAGGCTTCGATCTTAGGAACTAACTTGTCCTCATTGCCATCTTCCTTCAAATCTCCGTTAAAGGAGATTGTATTCAGGAATTGATAGCCTTCGGGTGAGACATCATAGACATCAATCTCTTTTGCCCAACCAAAGTGAGCATTTATATGGACGCGATCGCTTGTAGTAAAAGCAACTTTCATAACGGTTCTCCTGACAATTCTCCTTGAAGTTCAAGGTTCGGATCCCACGGACTTCGGGTAGGGGGGATCGACACCTTTAAATATAGGCTGGGGATGATTTGACTCCTCCTCTTCTAAAAACAGATTCCCGAGAGCAAAGAGTAAATCCATCGTGCCGCGATAACCGATCGTGCAGCGATGACCGTTCCCTAAACGATCCAAAACAGGGAAGCCCAATCGGTGCAACGGAATTCCTAATTTCTTGGAAACTCGTTTGCCGTTGGAATTGGTAATAAGCAGATCGGAATCTCTAGCGAGGTTCTCAAAATCTTCGAGATCGCCAATCGTTACTTCAGGTATGGGTAATTTTTCTAACAAGGGCGATCGCGTTGTCGTGACTGCCGCTTGTACTTCTGATCCCATTTCTGACAGCCACCAAGCGACGCTGTAGAGCAGATCGGGTTCTAGGGCAAGGGAAATCCGCTTGCGACCAAAATAGAAGTGGGTATCCAACATCGCATCTTGGAGTTGTTGGCGTTGATAGCGATACTTTTCGGGTACGGCAAACCCACTAATCAGAGATAGTTGTTGCATGAGGCGATCGGTTGCGCCTAAACCCGTGAGGCGATCGAAGACTTGGAAGTCCGTACCAAAGCGCTCTTGCAAAATAGTTGCGGCTGTGCGCATGCTCTCACCCAAAGCTAGGGTAAATGCGGATTTGCCAACACTGCGAAGCTGCTCGAGGCTGGTTCCACCTGTGGTAATGGGACTGTAGATCTCGCTCAGATGGCCATCCAACGAGCTAGAGAGATCGGGAATGAAAATGGGAAACAGGCAGAATGTCTGGAGTAATTCCTTGAGTTCTTGCACATCGCCAGGGGCAAGGGCAGAACTTGCTAATACGGTGACTTGCTGCGGATCTTTCGTTCCTGCTTGGGGTAGCGATCGCACGATACTCTCAATGGCAGCGGCATAGCCATCCTGTAGCGACCCTTTAAAATCGGGCGTGGAGGCATAGGCGATCGGAAGGGCATCGAGTTCGGGATGCTTTTGGCGGAAGGTTCTGAGAATGCCTTCCATATCATCTCCTCGCGTTTCGGTTAAGCCCGTCGTACAAAGTCCAACGATCTCAGGCTTGACCTTTTCCACAAGCGTGAGAAGTGCTTGTTCGATATTGTCTTCGCCACCCAGAATCGTGGTGACTTCGGTCATTGCCGTGGTCGAGAGCGGAATCGATTCGCGGAAATGGCGCACGAGTTGCACCTTGGCAAATGCCGTACATCCCTGCGAACCATGCATTAAAGGCATCGCTCCTTTTAATCCCAGAAAAGCGAGGGATGCGCCGAGGGGTTGGCTTTGCTTGAGCGGATTGACGGCTACGGATTTCTTGGGTGTGACGATCTGCGTTTGGGCTTGCTCTGTATCGCTATCTAATAAAAGCGAGGTGTTGAAAGCTGTTGGATCTTCCCAAGGAGCGGGTTGGCGGACTTGCTTCCAAATGGGGCTATACAGCGCTTCTTCGAGTTCTCTGGCAATCTCGATCATCCCGACATAGCCCGCATAGGGATGATGCCGCTCTTGGTTGATATCGAGAAATGGAATTCTTGCCTTGAGGGCGGTGTACTGGTTGCGACCACCCGCGATCAGCATATCTGCTTTGGTTTTGGCGATCGTCTTGAGTAGTTCTTGGGCATTGCCTTTTTCCATCATAATGCCATCGGCACTCAGCAAGGCACGAATACGGGCTTTATCTTCTTCCGTACTTTTCTTGGTGCTGGTGGCAACCACTTCCATGCCCAAATCTTTGGCAGCGGAAATAATCGACCAGCTTTTGACACCACCCGTGTAAAGGACAACGCGCTTGCCCTTGAGCCGATCGCGATAGGGGGTAAGTTCGCGATCTAGATTCGCGGTTTCTTCAGCAATTAATTTTTCTACCCGCTCTTGTAGGTCGCGATCGCCTAACTTCTCGGCAATATGTCGCAGACATTGATTCATATCGGCAATCCCATAAAAAGATTCTTCCACATAGGGAATGCCGTATTTCTCTTCCATTTTGCGGGCAACGTTGATCAGTGCTTTAGAGCAGATCAGCACGTTGAGCTTAGCGCGGTGAGCGGTGCAAACTTCTTGATAGGTGGCATCGCCTGTAATTTTTGCCAAGACGCGAATGCCGAGCTTCTCAAATAGGGGTAAAACACTCCACATTTCCCCTGCAATATTGTATTCGCCAATTAGATTGATGTCGTAGGGCGTTGTATATTCTGGTTCCGCTGTCCCAATTACATATTCAAGCAAGGATTCGCCACCGATGCGATTGCCGAGATTTTTGGTTCCTGCAAAACCGGGGGAATTTACGGGGACGACGGGAATTCCAATTTTTTCTGCTGCCTTTTGACAAACTGCACCCAGATCGTCACCAATTAGCGCTGTGACGCAGGTGGCATAGACAAACACGGCAGCAGGCTTGTATCGTTCCTGTACTTCTAAAATCGCCTTGTAGAGCTTTTTCTCGCCACCAAAGATAATATCGTTCTCGGTTAAGTCTGTGGTAAAGCCAGTTTTGTAGAGGGTAGATCCTGAAGAGAGGCTACCGCGACCACCCCAAGAGTTTCCTGCACAGGCGATCGGAGCGTGCACCAAATGGGCGACATCGGTAATTGGTACAAGCGCGATCGACGCACCATCAAAGGCACAGCCTCCTTGAGCAGCTCCCGGTTGAGCCTGTTGTTGGCAAGCTTTATTCTTTTTTTGCCCATCTTTGTGGTGGTTGTGCTCGCAGGCAGTCTCCGTGAGGAGTTCGTTAATTTTTCCTTGCGTGAGTTTCATGGCGCAAATGGGGGTGGAGGTGGGTTAGAAAGCAAGTGCAAAATTTAACCAAGGTAGAGAACGATGTTCCCTAACAGGCATTTCATTGGGGTAACTCAGACAAGAAGTTTGAAGCACGGAAGCGCAAGCCACTCACCTCTTCAAATAGAGGATTGATTTTACAAAGAGGAGGAATGTGGTAAGTCTTTCCAAAGGCTGTAATATCGCGTTCAAAGGGACAACTAGCAGGAATCAAATGGCAGATCAGGTTAGCGAATCTACGATCGCGAATTTCGATGCGATCGAGCCATTGGCGCAAAGGCAAGAAAATATCAATAGCAGGCAGCTTTTTCTGACCGAAAAGCGAATAAGAAAATCTGTGCGGATAAGCGGTATTTGTCATGGCAGCATCAATTCCTTGGAGGTTATTTGGGTTTGTGAGAGTTTTGGGAATCGTCGTCGTTCAGCATGCGACTGAGCATATAGTCCTGAACGTAGGTGTAAACTAAAACGAGGCAGCCAACAACTAAAGTTTCAGACATGATCTTTTCCTCAAGAGATAATATGGATAAGGATTGTAGGATTAGGATGGGTGCTGGGTAACGTTGCCAATCTCCTCACTCTTTGGATTTGAATCTTTTGGGAAGCCTGACTCTAAACGCTTAGATGCTAAAAGCTGCTGCTCCAATCGCTCGATTCGCGCTAGCAAAGTCTGTAAAACCGTGGCTTCGGTGTCGGGTAGCTGTCCGTGCTCTAAAGGCAACTCTGGCTCCTTTGAGCGGCAAATGCGACCAGGAATGCCAACTACGGTGCAATGGGCAGGGACGTCTCGCAGTACGATAGAGCCAGCCCCAACCCGCGCATAGTCGCCAATGTGGATGTTGCCGAGTACTTTAGCCCCCGCTCCTACGATCGCGTGTTTGCCGATGGTAGGGTGACGCTTACCCGTTTCCTTACCCGTACCACCGAGGGTGACACCTTGGTAAAGCAAGGCATAGTCTCCAACGATCGCGGTTTCCCCAATTACAACGCCCATACCGTGATCGATAAAGACCCCTTTCCCAATCGTGGCACCTGGGTGGATTTCGATGCCCGTAAAAAATCGGGCACAATGGGAAATCAGACGCGGCAGCAGGGGAAGGTTGAATTGATGTAACCAGTGAGCGACGCGATGGATCGTGAGGGCGTGCAAGCCGGGGTAGCAACATAGCACTTCTGACCAGTGACGAGCGGCGGGGTCGCGATCGAAGATAATGCGGAAATCCGCGATCGCAATCTCTAAACCCTCTATTGCCCGTGGAAATACCTGTGGAAACTTGGGAAGCTGCCAAGACGATTGTGCTGGCAGGAAGCTGAAATATGGTGGAAGGTTACATTCCTTACCAATTTCGTGGGCATCCAATGTGTTTAGGCAAGAGAAGGGTTGCAGCATTACCGTTTGGTGTGAAATGCGAGGTTCTATGTTCCTGCTTATATCAGGTGCTGTAAAACCTACGGAAATGAATGCCGCTGATAAGATTTATTAGAATAATTAGGAATGTACTCAGCATTCTTAAGCCTGATGGCTCAAGGCTTCCACTTTTTCTTTGGTATAGGGGTACTAGTATTTTTGAGAGGGGGTACTAGTATTTAAGGGAATAGGGATGGGTATTTTTACAGGCTTGCGGGCGCATTTGTACTCAAGTAAAAGATGCTACAGGCTAGCATTGGCAAGAACTTCAGCAAAAAGCATTACGAAAACTCAAAAAGTACTCATAGATAGGGACAAATGAGTAATTTGGTTTTAGCAAAGCAACTTCTGTATTAATAGATACGGTTCCATATTCTACTGTACTTGGTAAGAAAATTCAAGGGATAAAGTTCAAATTTTGATTTTTATATCTGTATATATAGATACGATTAGTATCGCTTTAGCCATGAAAGAAAGCAACTCATGACAATTATTAAAAAGATTCGATCGTTTCGCTACAAATTATCGAAGGAATGATAATTTGGATACAAAATTAATTGTCTAGAAGCAAGGGTGTGCGCACCGTTTAAACCAAAGCTAGACCTTACTTACAGCCATTCTTTTATATGTTTTTACGAGAATTGGCAAATTTTTTGAGTACTCAGAAAAACACTCAAAATTAGTACTCAAAGTTTACCTCAATAGATTGCTAGTTATAGGTTTGTCATGAGTACAGACAAATCTGTACCCCTACCCCATAAATACTCAACCCCTCGCGGAAAAATACTCGCACCCCTATCCCAAAAATATTTTTAGATCGAGACAGAGTCAGGGTTAGTGGTTCTGAGTACATTCTTAATTACTCTAATAAATCTTATCGCGATCGCTTACCCAAGCTGTTTGAAGGTGGCTGCTATAAAGTTCGTGTTGACCGCAGTCCACCATTCTAGGAAGCCTCAATGACACCACCAACAGCCGCCCTCACTTCGTCCCCTGTTGAGAATAAGATTGCAACGACTTCAGCCAAATCAAAATCAGAAAGCTGTGGTTGTAGTAGTACCAAGAGTTCCAAAAATTCTTCCAAAAGCGCTCTTAGCGAAAGTATGCAAGAGCGGATTGCTAAGCATCCTTGCTATAGCGAAGATGCCCACCATCACTACGCTCGGATGCACGTTGCTGTAGCTCCCGCTTGCAACATTCAGTGTAATTACTGCAATCGTAAATATGACTGTGCCAACGAAAGCCGACCTGGTGTAGTGAGCGAATTACTCACACCTGAAGAAGCTGCCCATAAAGTAATGGTGATTGGCGGCAAAATTCCCCAGATGACCGTCTTGGGAATTGCAGGCCCCGGCGATCCTTTAGCGAATCCTGAAAAGACCTTCCGCACTTTTGAACTGATTGCGGAACAAGCTCCCGATATTAAGCTTTGTCTTTCCACAAATGGATTGATGCTTCCCGAGTATGTCGATCGCATCAAAAAGTTAAATATCGATCACGTTACGATTACGATTAACATGGTCGATCCTGAAATTGGAACCAAGATTTATCCTTGGATTCGTTACAACCGCAAGCGCTACACAGGAATAGAAGCCTCTCAAATCCTGCATCAGCGTCAAATGGAAAGCTTAGATTTGCTCAGAGAAGCGGATATTCTTTGCAAAGTGAATTCCGTCATGATTCCTGGTATTAACGACGAGCATTTAGTGGAAGTCGGTCGCGTGATTCGCGAGAAAGGAGCATTCCTTCACAACATTATGCCTCTCATCTCGGCTCCCGAACATGGTACTCACTTCGGCTTGACGGGACAACGTGGTCCCAATCCTAAGGAGTTGAAAAAACTTCAGGATAGCTGCGCTGAAGGCAACATGAAGATGATGCGCCACTGCCGTCAATGCCGCGCTGATGCGGTTGGTTTACTCGGTGAAGATCGTTCCCAAGAGTTTACCAAAGATAAGTTCATGGAAATGGCTCCCACCTACGATCTGGAAACTCGTCAAGTAGTTCACGCTGGTATCGATCTATTACAAGCAGAATTGCAAGAGAAGAAAGCCAAGGTAATCAACATCCAAAAAGCGATCGCCACACCCAAGATTCTCGTAGCCGTAACCACCAAGGGCAGCGGCATCGTCAACCAACACTTTGGTCATGCTAAAGAGTTCCAAATCTACGAAGTCGATGCCAACGAAGTGAAGTTTGTGGGACATCGCAAGATCGACCAGTATTGCCAAAGCGGTTATGGCGAAGAAGCCACCCTAGATGAAATCATTGGCGCAATCTCCGATTGCAAGGCGGTACTGACTGCCAAGGTTGGTAACTGCCCTCAAGAGAGTCTTCGCAAAGCAGGCATCGAACCTGTTGAAGCATACGATGCGATCGATACAGTGGCAAAGGAGTTTTACGCAAAATTTCTACAACAGCAAGGAGTCTAGCCATGCTTTACATTCCTGAAGATCAATGTGTCTCCTGGGAAGTTTGCCGCTCTCATTGTCCCAAGGGAGCCTTTCAGCAAAATGCCAATGGACGTTATTGGATCGACCATAACCTTTGTAATAGCTGCCTTCATGCCAAATTCTCTAAACTTTTACAGCAGCAGGAGTCCAGCCATGTCCTACATGCTTGAGTATCAAGTCATCCCTTGGGAAAAATGGTTCTCTCTCCACGATCGCCGAGTGGCAGATTTGAAGAAGGCAATATGGGCAAACCTAACCAACCAAAGATTTAAGGAAGTAATTGTATGAGTGCCGACATAATTTATCTGGATAACAACGCCACGACAAGGATCGATCCCGATGTTGTAGAAGCTATGCTTCCTTACCTCACCACCTACTATGGCAATCCTTCAAGTATGCACACCTTCGGTGGTCGAGTCGGCAAAGCTATTCAAACTGCGCGATCGCAAGTTGCCGAACTCCTCGGTGCCGAACCCTCAGAAATTATCTTCACCAGTTGCGGATCGGAAGGAAACAATACTGCAATTCGTGCGGCTCTTGCGGCTCAAAGCGATCGCAAGCATGTAATTACCACCCAAGTGGAACATGCCTGTGTAATGAATGTTTGCAAGCAGCTAGAAAAGCAGGGATACACCGTTACCTATCTCTCTGTCGATCGCAAAGGACAGATCGATTTATCGGAACTGGAAGCAGCGCTCACTGGCAATACAGCATTAGTAACCACGATGTATGCTAACAATGAGACAGGCACAATCTTCCCAATCGAGCAAATTGGTTCCCTCGCCAAGGAATATGGTGCGACTTTCCATGTTGATGCCGTGCAAGCGGTGGGCAAAATCCCCCTAAACCTAAAGAACAGCACCATCGATCTGTTGACGCTCTCTGGACATAAACTCCATGCTCCTAAAGGCATTGGTGCATTATATGTCCGCCGTGGCTACCGCTTCCGTCCCTTTATCTTGGGTGGACATCAGGAACGTGGACGTAGAGCAGGAACCGAGAACGTCGCTAGCATTGTTGGTCTGGGTAAAGCAGCGGAATTAGAGCTACTCCATTTGCCCAATGCCGTTAAACATGAACAAAAATTGCGCGATCGCTTAGAAAAGTTTCTCCTATCCATAATCCCCAACTGTGAGGTGAATGGCGACCCCAAAAATCGCCTCCCGAATACTACTAACATCGGGTTTAAGTACATTGAAGGTGAAGCGATTCTGCTTTCTCTCGATCGCTATGGGGTTTGTGCTTCCTCGGGTTCTGCCTGTACATCAGGTTCCCTAGAGCCATCCCATGTCCTACGGGCAATGGGACTACCCTACACGATCCTTCACGGCTCCATTCGCTTTAGCCTCTCTCGTTACACCACGGATGCCGAGATCGATCGCGTCCTAGAAATCATGCCTGGTATCATCGACCGTCTGCGCGCTCTATCTCCCTTTAATAGTGATGATGCAGGTTGGCTGCAGGAAAGAGGAGAAGCGCTAACAGTTTAGAAATTCATCGCAGTTGATAGTTGACAGTTGACAACTATCGGTCGAGAACTCGCAATTATCAACTGTCAACTCAGTAACGATTAACTGTCACCTAACCGAGTAACTACTATGTGGGACTACACCGAAAAAGTATTAGACCTCTTCCACAATCCTAAAAACCAAGGTGCGATAGAAGTCACTGAAGAGCAAGATATTGCTGTCGTATTTGGCGAAGTAGGCAGTATTGCCTGCGGAGACGCACTAAGATTACATCTTAAGATTAACGTTCCTGCCGATCAAATCCTTGATGCCCGCTTTCAAACCTTTGGTTGCACCAGCGCGATCGCTTCTTCTTCGGCATTGACGGAAATGATTAAGGGACTGACCTTAGATCAAGCGCTCAAGGTATCGAATAAGGATATCGCAGAGTACCTAGGTGGCTTACCCGAAGCCAAAATGCACTGTTCCGTGATGGGACAAGAAGCCCTAGAAGCAGCAATCTACAAGTATCGTGGTATCGAAGTCGAACATCACGAGGAAGATGAAGGCGCTCTCCTTTGTACCTGCTTTGGAGTCAGCGATAACCGCGTTCGTCGCATTGTGATTGAGAATAATCTCACCACCGTCGAAGAAGTCACCAACTATATCAAAGCAGGTGGCTCCTGTGGTTCCTGTCTCGCAGGAATTGAGGACATCATTGCCGCAGTCGAGAAGGATAAGGAAGCCACAACCGCTAGGGTCGAAGCCGAGTTGACTCGGATTCAGCAGACCACCCGAGGCTTAACCACAGTTCAAAAAGTGACAAAGATTCAAGAAGTCTTAGACGAAGTCCGTCCGATGTTAGTTGCTGACGGCGGTGATGTGGAACTGTTTGACATTGATGGCGATATCGTCAAAGTCATCCTCAAAGGTGCTTGCAGTTCCTGTTCTGGCAGTACCGCCACCCTCAAGGATGCGATCGAAGTGAGATTGCGCGATCGCGTTCTGTCTACCCTCACCGTCGAAGCCATCTAAGCAGGTAATCACTGATTGCTAACAGCTTTTCCAAAACCCAAATTCATGAAAATCCAAATGTCTCTTGATTTGATTTTCGCTTTCCCGAATGTCGAACGCTCTCCTCCTGTGTGATGAAAGCGATCGCCTCAGAGATTGAGAAAGAACTTCCTTAAATTTTTTCTCAAGAGTTCAACCTCCAACCCACCATACATTTTTGATTTAACAAAGGAAAAACCAACCATGACTCAAACTAGACAAATTGCTTTCTATGGCAAAGGCGGTATCGGTAAATCCACAACTTCTCAAAACACGATCGCAGGTTTAGCTGACCTCAGCGCTGGCGAACGTATCATGATTGTAGGTTGCGACCCTAAAGCTGACTCTACTCGCTTGATGCTGCACAGTAAAGCTCAAACCACCGTTCTTCACCTTGCTGCCGAACGTGGTGCAGTGGAAGATGTGGAACTTGATGAAGTTCTACTCAGAGGCTACAAAGGTGTGAAGTGCGTAGAATCAGGTGGTCCCGAACCAGGGGTCGGCTGCGCTGGACGTGGCATCATCACCGCCATTAACTTCCTAGAAGAAAATGGAGCCTATGAAGACCTCGATTTTGTTAGCTATGATGTATTAGGCGACGTAGTTTGCGGCGGTTTCGCCATGCCAATTCGCGAAGGCAAAGCCCAAGAAATCTACATCGTCACCTCTGGTGAAATGATGGCAATGTACGCGGCGAACAACATCGCTCGCGGTATTCTCAAGTACGCTCACTCTGGTGGCGTGCGTTTAGGTGGTTTGATCTGCAACAGCCGTAAGTGCGATCGGGAACTTGAGTTGATCGAAACTCTTGCCCAACGCTTGAACACGCAAATGATTCACTTTGTACCTCGCGACAATGTGGTTCAACATGCGGAATTACGTCGCATGACCGTGATTGAGTACGCACCCAATCATCCTCAAGCCCAAGAGTATCGCACGCTTGCGAGCAAGATCTACAACAATACCAACCTTACCATTCCTACACCTATCACTATGGACGAGTTGGAAGAGCTACTGGTTGAATTCGGCATCCTTGGCGATGACAAGGAATTCGAGCATCTCGTCGGTAAGACTGCGGATGAAATACCCGTAGAAGAACTCGTTCTCGCTAAATAACTTGTAATCTGGGTGGGCAAAGCCCACCCTTCCAGCTCATCTTTTCCTTTTTCCTTTCTATTCTTTTACCCCATGAGAGGCTAAACATGACACCTCCAGAATCTGCTACATTAACCCAAGAAACCGCCACACCAGTAAATGCGATCGCTGAGACCAAAGAACTGATCAAAGAAGTTCTAGAAGCATATCCCGACAAAGCGAAGAAAAAACGGGAAAAGCATCTGAATGTTTATGAAGAGGGCAAATCTGATTGTGGTGTCAAATCCAATATCAAATCTGTCCCCGGCTCGATGACCACCCGTGGCTGTGCCTATGCTGGCTCAAAAGGTGTGGTTTGGGGACCAATCAAAGACATGATTCACCTCAGTCACGGGCCCGTTGGTTGCGGTTATTACTCCTGGTCAGGTCGCCGTAACTACTATATCGGCACAACTGGGATTGACTCCTTCGGCACGATGCAGTTCACCTCCGACTTCCAAGAACGCGATATCGTCTTCGGTGGTGACAAAAAACTCTTGAAACTGATTACCGAATTAGACGAACTCTTTCCTCTCAATCGTGGTGTTTCGATTCAATCGGAATGTCCGATCGGTTTGATCGGTGATGATATTGAAGCAGTAGCCAAAAAAGCTGCCAAAGAAATTGGCAAAACCGTTGTTCCCGTTCGCTGCGAAGGATTTCGCGGCGTATCCCAATCCCTCGGTCACCACATCGCCAACGATGCCGTGCGGGACTGGGTTTTCCCTCAGTATGACAAGAATAAAAAAGCTGGCAACGTGCCAGATAGTACTGCCTATGATGTCGCAATTATCGGTGACTACAACATTGGTGGAGATGCATGGTCGAGTCGGATCTTGCTAGAAGAAATTGGTCTGCGTGTGGTTGCCCAGTGGTCTGGTGACGGTACGCTGAATGAGATGATCAACACCCCTTCAGTGAAGCTCAATCTCGTACACTGTTATCGTTCCATGAACTATATCAGCCGCCACATGGAAGAAGCTTACGGGATTCCCTGGCTAGAATATAACTTCTTTGGTCCTACCCAAATCGCCGCATCCTTGCGAGAAATCGCTTCAAAATTTGATGCCACGATTCAGGCAAAGGCAGAAGAAGTAATTGCCAAGTATCAAGAACAAACCGATGCCGTACTGGCTAAATTCCGTTCTCGCTTAGAAGGTAAAACTGTTGCGCTGATGGTCGGCGGTCTACGTCCCCGCCACGTCGTTCCTGCATTCCACGATCTAGGCATGAAACTGATCGGTACGGGTTACGAATTCGGTCACAATGACGATTACAAACGTACTACTCATTATGTTGAGAATGGCACGCTGATCTATGATGACGTTTCTGCCTACGAATTTGAAGAGTTTGTCAAAGAGCTGAAGCCCGACCTCATTGCATCAGGTATTAAAGAGAAGTATGTATTCCAGAAAATGGCACTTCCCTTCCGTCAGATGCACTCTTGGGATTATTCAGGTCCCTACCATGGTTATGATGGCTTTGCTATCTTTGCCCGTGACATGGACTTGGCATTAAACAGCCCCACATGGAGCTTGATCGGCGCTCCCTGGACAAAAGCTGAAGTTGCTGCTTAAGATGACGAGTTTCGGCTTCGCTCAACGCTCGACTTACCTTTAGGGTGAGCGAAGCTGAACCCCCATCCTCACCCAATTTTTTCACCCACATTGATTTTCACTGACATTGGAGACAAAGTCATGGCTCAGAATAACGTTAACGATATTAAAGATCACGCCCAGCTATTCCACCAACCCGAATATCAAGAGCTGTTTCAGGCAAAAAAAGAGTTTGAAGGCGGACATAGCCCTGAAGAAGTTGCAAAGATTGCGGAATGGACAAAGACTTGGGAATACCGCGAAAAGAATTTCTCGCGCGAAGCTCTCACCGTCAACCCTGCAAAGGCTTGCCAACCCCTAGGTGCAATTCTTGCCGCCGTTGGCTTTGAATCTACATTGCCATTTGTCCATGGTTCTCAAGGTTGTGTTGCCTATTTCCGCAGCCACTTTACCCGTCACTTTAAGGAACCTTTCTCTGCTGTATCTTCCTCAATGACCGAAGATGCTGCTGTATTTGGCGGACAGAACAATATGATTGATGGTTTGGCAACTTCCTTCAATCTCTATAAACCTAAAATGATTGCCGTCTGTACGACCTGTATGGCAGAGGTCATTGGTGATGACTTGCAAGCATTCATTACCAATGCCAAAATCGCTGGATCTGTGCCTCAGACTTTCCCCGTTCCCTATGCCCATACGCCTAGCTTTGTCGGTTCCCACATTACGGGTTACGACAATATGATGAAGGGAATTCTCTCGAACTTGACCGCAGGCAAGAAGCAGGAAACCACCAACGGCAAGATTAATTTCATCCCAGGTTTTGAGACCTACATTGGTAACCTGCGTGAAATCAAGCGTTATGCTACCTTGATGGATGTCAACTACACCTTGTTAGCCGACAACTCGGAATATCTAGATTCGCCTAACACGGGTGAATACAAGATGTACCCAGGTGGAACCAAGCTAGAAGATGCAGCGGATTCGATCAATGGCGAAGCCACGATCGCATTCCAATCCTACGCCACCACCAAAACTAGAGAATATATCGAAACTGAGTGGCAGCAAAAGACCTACGTGAGTCGTCCTGTGGGCATTCGCGGTACGGACGAATTCCTGATGAAGCTTTCGGCACTGACGGGCAAGCCCATTCCGAAGGAATTGGAAGAAGAGCGCGGTCGGGCAGTGGATGCACTGACGGATTCGCAGGCATGGTTGCATGGCAAGCGCATTGCCCTCTATGGCGATCCCGATCTAGTCATCGGTCTAGTCCAGTTCTTGTTAGAAGTCGGTGCAGAACCCGTTCATATTCTCGTCAGCAACACCAACGATAAATTTGAAGCCGAACTACGCGCTATCCTTGACGCTAGCCCCTTCGGTCAGAATGCTACGATCTGGGGCGGTAAGGATCTATGGCACTTGCGATCGCTCCTATTTACCGAGCCAGTCGATCTCTTGATCGGAAATTCCTACGGTAAGTACCTATGGCGCGATACCCATACCCCCTTGGTACGGATTGGTTATCCAATCTTCGATCGCCATCACCTGCACCGCTATGCTACCTATGGCTATCAAGGCGCGATCAACCTGCTCAACTGGATCGTGAATACGCTCCTAGATGAACTCGATCGCAACACGATTATTCCTTCAAAAACGGATATCTCCTACGACTTAATCCGTTAAATCTTCCTGTGGGAAAGACTAGAGAGATTACTCCACCCTAACCCTCCCCTTTGCAAGGGGAGGCAACTGGATTTCCTTGCTCCAGAGGTTTGAGTAGGAATTTTGAAAAGCGCAATCACAGCAGAAAGTACAGCAAGAGGAGGCAGATCATGCTTGACATTCAAATTAACGATACAACCCTAAGAGATGGCGAACAGGCTGCTGGGGTAGCGTTTAGCACTGAAGAGAAAATCGAAATCGCTAAATTCCTTGATGCCATCGGTGTCCAAGAACTAGAAATTGGTATTCCCGCCATGGGTGGCGCAGAAGCTGAAGCGATCGCTGCCATCAATAGACTGGAACTGAGCGCAAAATTACTAGGCTGGAATCGGGCAGTAATTGCCGATATTCAAGCTTCAATCGCTTGCGGACTCCAGCGTGTCCACATTTCTGTACCAGTTTCCGACGTTCAAATCGGTGTGAAGTTCAATGGGAGCCGTCAAGTCGTTTTAGATAAATTGAAAGAAAGCGTCACCTATGCGATCGAGTGCGGTCTGTATGTTTCTGTCGGTGGTGCCGATGCTTCTAGAGCTGATAGTGACTTTTTATTAGAAATCGCAACGTCTGCCGAGCAGTTGGGAGCCTCTCGCTTCCGATTCTGCGATACCGTGGGCATTCTCGATCCCTTTAACACCTATCGCAAGATCAAATTGCTCGTCGATGCCCTGTCAATTCCCGTTGAAATGCATACCCATAACGATTTAGGGCTGGCAACTGCCAATGCCCTCGCAGGTCTGCAAGCAGGGGCGCGATCGCTGAATACCACCGTCAATGGATTGGGCGAAAGGGCTGGTAATGCTGCCCTAGAGGAAGTCGTGATGGCGCTTAAGCAAATTCACAGCATCGATCTAGGCATTGACACCCGCCGCTTTTTGGAACTCTCTCAACTGGTTGCTTCTGCCTCGCGAAATCCCGTTCCGCCTTGGAAAGCGATCGTGGGACGCAATGCCTTTGCCCATGAGTCGGGCATCCATGCCGCAGGGGTACTCAAAAATCCCAGCAGCTACGAACCTTTTAGTCCCGATGAAGTTGGGGGCAAACGTCGCCTTGTGGCTGGCAAACACTCAGGTCGCCATTTAGTATCCAACTTGCTGCAACAGCAGGGAGTCGATCTTGCCAAAGAAAGATCAAAGGCGGTTTTAGATGCCGTGCGCCAGCAATCGATTCAGGTCAAGCGGGGTCTGACTGCTGAAGAACTGCTCCATCTCGTGCAATCAGGGAGAATTGCTCATGCTGTATAACGATGTCGAACTAGATAGTCCTCCTATCTTTGAAATTGGGGAAAAGGTAAGAGTCAAAAAACTCATTCGTAATGACGGTACATTCCCTGGTAAAGATATTGGCGAAACGCTCGCCAAAAAAGGGGATGTGGGTTATGTTGCCAGTATCGGCACGTTTTTACAGAGTTATTACATCTATGCCGTCCATTTCTTTCCGTCAGGCTATGTCATTGGTTGCCGTCAAAAAGAGCTAGAAGAAATAGTCTAATCCAACTGCGATAGAAGTCTTTAGCTACAATCTACAAACCATCAAGGAGAATATTTATGAAAGTCATGCTGCGTCGTAACACCATTGGGCATCTTGTGGTTTATGTAGCTAAAAAAGATTTAGAAGAGGAAGTTGTCAAAGAAGAAGAAACCACTGATGGTAAAGTTTTGACGCTAGCAAATGGCTGGGAACTTGCTTTCCCGACCTTAGAAGAACCGCTACGTTTACCACAAACGATAGAAGCAAAGCGAATTGCTTAGGACATTTCTCATTTCAAGATTACCCCACCCTAGCCCTCCCCTTGCAAAAGGGAGGGAATAAGATATTTCCAGTTTTCCCCCTACCCTACGGGAAGTCGCTTCGCGGCTAGTGCAAGGGGGAATTAAAGGGGGTAAGTCCGACTTGTGTTTACACCATGGTAATTTCTTTACTGGAAATCTCCTTAAAATCCCAACGTTGTCTGAGCGGAGGTCAGCCAACGTTATCAAACTGAGCTGAGGTTGATGCTGAGCTTATCGGTACAATATTTTCGAGCAAGTTCCTTAATGATGGAGTTCGTAAGCATATGACAAAAAATTGCCATATTACTCCTTTCCGTTTGGAAGGAAAATTTCTAGGACTGGTTTGGAAAGGTCGTAAACTCAAGTGTCTGCGTATGACTGTCGGCGAGGATGAACTGGAGATTGCCCTATCTAAACAAGCAAGGTCTTTGCTGTCAATGTCGATCAATACTAAAGGGAAACCGCTTTTAAGTCCTTGGGATCGCATTCAAGTACTTGGAAATGAAAAGTGCGATCGCCAGACTGGAGAACTGCAACGCAAAATTTACGACGTACTATGCTGCGGAGAAAGCCATTGCGAATCCATCCTAGTAACCTCTCTAGCCACTTCGGAAAGCCAAAGTTTTCAACCGACAAAACCACAGACAAAGCTCTTGGTCTGTCAAAAGTCGGGATGTAAAAAGAAAGGTGGACGCAAGCAGCATCAAGCTATTGAAAGCGCCTTGCGCGATCGCCAACTGTACGATCTTGTCAGCATTGAGGAAACTGGCTGCTTGGGAAGGTGCTCCATGGCTCCAAATGTTGTGCTCATGCCAGGGAAACACCGCTTGAGTGGTATGCCACCCCAAGCGATCGCCGATCTGATCGAAGCTCGCGAGTCCAAATGAATTTGCTATAGATTTTCTATAAACCTAGGGTTTGTTGAATTAAGACTTGGTCGTTCTTTTTGGCTTGAAAGCGTCCATTTTCGACATCGCGAATCCAGCTTTGGCTCTTGCCCAGTTTCTCTGCCAAGGTACGCTGACTAATTTGTTGTTTTTTGCGCATCATGGCAATCTGTTCGCCTGAGAGCATCACTGGCGTTCCTGCTTGGATTTTCTTGCCAGAATTCTTGGTATGCCGTTTGGGGATTTGGCTTTGCGATCGCTCGAATTTGCGTTTTTTCTTTGCCAGATCCGCAGGCTGTTCCCAGTCCGCCAACAGTTCGAAGGATAGAATTCGGGCATTCATAAGCATTTGCCACTTGCCGCGCGGGCCCGAGTCTGTGAGACGCAGATTGTTATTACCATCATTTGTCCAAAATTCTAAGGCTTCTTCGGCATCATCGGGCACATCTGCAAGTTTTGACCATAGCGGCTGAATTTCCACGGGATAGGAAACAGGATCGAATACGGGCTTGAGACCATAGCGATTTACCACCTCTAGGTCGCTCTCAAACATGCGTAGGAGTCGTTTTCTTTCTTCCCGTTGCGAAAGGGCTTGGTTGACGCGATCTTCGCCATAGGCAACCCGCATCAGGGTGACCACGGTAATTCGTTGTTGCTCTCCCATTCGGGTTTTAAATAGCAACCACAGCAGCATCCGCGCCGCACCTTCATGTTGCTGCCAGATGCTCATGATCGCGCCCAAAAGCGATTTTGGTAAATTGCTATATTGATAGAAAGCTTTTCCCGCTTGGCATCCCTTCTTATTGAGAAAATACTGCGACCAAATGCCTGCTCTCACTTTAAACGTTAGTCCCAGCAGGTGCTTGCATCCCTCTTCATCTTCATGAAAATGATGCACAATTTCTGATAAATGCCACAGAGGGCTTTCGAGCAGACAGAAGGCAGGGACTTTGCCCTGTTTGGGCCATTCGATTTGCGCTGTGATCCAACAGGGTTGTAGAGCAAGCATTTTAATCAGATTTAACTTGGTCGATTTGGTCAAATCTTTGCGCTTATCCAAACCCAGATACTCTTCAATTTGGCGATCGTTGATCGAAAACTCTTGCTCCCAAGGCTTATCTAACGCAGTGGCATAGGCGGCATAGATCAAGTGCATACAGGCAGCCCGAATGTCCAGCGTATCAGAGGCAAGAATAGTTTGTGCTTCTATGTGCGATCGCGGGTAGCTAAAATCCATGACATTGTTGAGCCGCAAAGCAATCTTGCCTTTCCCTTGACTCACCGCTCGTTCGTAAACTAGCGTACCCGTCTCATCCAATGCCCAAGGCAGCGATCGCCTCTGTGCTAGTAAGTTGCAGGCTTCCCAAATCACGATCGCCGAGCTAAAGGGCGTACTCACACCGTTAGCAAACAAACTCGGACTGGTCGTAAAGAAATTGTCGATCGCTTTTACTCTCCCTTTTTTTGCCTGTAACGGCAAAGGAGCGCCTGTCGGACATCCACTCACACACAGGGGTTCGGGAGCGTATCCTTCACAGTCATTACAGAGGGCGGGGTTAATCCAATAATGGCCCTGTTCGAGAGCGATCGCACCCGTGGGACAAACAGATAAGCAAGAGGAACAGCCAATGCAATCGCTAGATATTTTATATGCCATAGTTACAGCTCTATCGTGCTTTGAAGTTATTGACGCTAAACTTTCTGCTTCTGCCAATTTGCAGGAGCTAGGAACCAATAGGCAAGGAAATCATTACTATAGAGTTTTATACTTAGTAACTCATTGGTAATTCTGTTCAGATTGAGCATCTATGTAGACTTAATGGCATCTTAATAATTGCTTATTTTGCAATCAGTGTAAGACAGCCCATGCCCTTGCTTCATACATATTCTTATATTTTCAAGCTCATTCTGATTTAAACCTATCCTAAGTTTTGGGCTTAGCTCCTAATGCCATCATGGTATCAGTCTAGGGCGATCGCAGGGAACGATGACATAGCCCGATTTTGACGATTTGCCCTGAGATAATTTTCCTGCTTTCTGTAGCGCGTTTATGGGTATTGGGTAAAATTAGAGCTATGGCAAATACATTATTCGACAAAATTTTTCGCGATCGTAACGGACAAATTGTATTGGCTCAAATGCCAAATCTACCCCTGATTGTCTGGATTGTAGCTAGTTTACTCAAACTAATTTTTATCACAGGCAAAGTTAGTATAGGACTGGACGCATTGGCTTTTGGTGCCTTGTTTACTTGGGCTTGGGAGGAATTGTTCCAAGGCGTTAATTATTTTCGTAGGGCCTTAGGTGCGATTGTACTGATGGCAGCGATCGCCGCCAAAGTCCTGCCGTTATAGCGCTCCTTTTTACCCAATTCCCTCCCCTTCCCGTCATGGCTAAAGGTTAAGGTTAGACAACTGCTGCCCGTAAAGCCATTGTTTTAGACATGCCTCGTCCAATCAGCTATCCATAAAAGCATGAAAACCTATATCCGAGATTACAAGTGGGGCAAAATCATCCTACTAAATTATGACTTAATTAGCGACATCATTAATTTCTATGGTGAATGGGCTGACTTAGAGGTTTCTCTCTTTGCGTCAATTCTAGAACTAGGCGATGAGGTAATTGAAGTAGGATGCAACCTTGGTATGCATACAATTCCTCTCTGTAAATTTGTTGGTATCACGGGTAAGGTGATTGGTTTTGAAGCCCAAAGAGTACTCCACCAAGTCCTATGTGGCAATATGGCAATTAATAATATTACCAATGCCTACCTCTATAACTATGCAATCGGAGAGATGGATAGTCACATCTATATTCCATCTCTTAATTATGAGACACAAGGTAATTATGGTGCATTGTCTTTGGGAAACTATATTTCAGGAGAAAAGATTGACTTGAGAATGCTGGACTCCATTGAAGCGATCGCCGATCTTACTAAGCTCAGGCTAATCAAGATTGATGTTGAAGGAATGGAAGCTGAAGTGATTCAAGGTGCCAAGACAATAATTTCGAAATTTAGACCCATCCTATTTGTTGAAAACAATCAAAGCGAGAAAGGCGAAAATTTGATTCAATTAATCAGCAGTCTTGATTATTCCTGCTATTGGTTTTGTGCTAGAGGCTATAACCCCAATAATTACAACCATATTGAATTAGATGTTCTAAATGGCGGAGGAGATCATAATATGCTCTGTATTCCTAACGAGCATAATAAGAATCCTAGTTTTCTACAAAAAGTTAGTAGCTTCAATGAACTTCTAGAGGGGAGAGTTCCTTGGGTAGAAGCGGTCGATCCAAGTTGGTATCAACCTGCTCAAATGTATGTTTAAATCTTGCGGTCAGTACATATTTTAGCCAAAATTATCCATAACTATAGGTATGAAAACATATATCAAAGATTGTAAGTGGGGCAAGATCTTACTGCTTCGCTACGATTTCATTAGCGATTTTGTCAATTGCTACGGAGAATGGGCTGATTTGGAAGTTTCCCTGTTTTCATCCATTCTGGAAGTTGGTGATAACGTCATCGAAGTGGGCTGTAACATGGGGACGCATACAATTCCCCTGTGTCAGTTTGTTGGCGAGACGGGTAAGGCGATCGGGTTTGAACCGCAAAGAGTTCTCTATCAGATGCTATGTGGCAATGTAGCAATGAATAACCTCACAAATGCCTATCTCTATAATTATGCCATTGGGGATGCAAATGATGAGATTTATGTTCCATCTCAAGACTATGGTGCTAAAAGTAATTATGGCGGATTGTCTTTGGGAAGTTATGCTTTTGGGGAAAAAATTCCCTTAAAAACGCTTGATTCGCTAGAAATAATCAGTAACCTCTCTAAGCTGAAGCTGATTAAAATCGATGTCGAAGGAATGAAAGCTAATGTCATCCAAGGCGCAAAAAATCTAATCTCGAAATTTAGACCCTTTCTATTTGTTGAGAACGATCGCAAAGAGAAAGGCAATGCCTTAATTGATTTACTGCACGATTTGGAATATGACTGCTACTGGTTCTGCACGCGACGGTTTAACCCTAACAACTTCAATCGGACAACTATAGACATCACACAAGGGATTGGAGATTATAATATGCTTTGCATTCCTAGAGAGCAGAGCCAACGCCCGAATTTCTTGCAAAAGGTTAAGGATTTCAACGAGCTTGTTGAGGGAAAGGTGTATTGGGTCGAAGCAGTAGATCCAAACTGGTATAAGTCTTCTTCTCAGGTAAATTTAAAGGATTCTATAAATGATGATTTCCAAGAGAATACTGCGATTCGCGAGGAATTTAGTCGGAGCATAGAGTTTTACCAACAGGCGATCGCCACCAACCCAGACCTCAAGTCAAATTACTGGCATCTCGGACTGGCGTTACTGTTGCAAGGGGAGGAAGAGGAGGCTCAGATGACATGGCTATCTGCTGTCACGGACATGTCGCCCGATCGATTAGAGTCTGCACTGATAGAACTTACTGAAATCTTAGAGACTGAAGCACAAAACCGTGAAGCGATCGCTGATTTTGAGGCAGTTTGGCTAATCCGTCAGCATATTCGCGAAAATAGACCTGAAGATTTAAATAACCTCCTAAAATTAATTTTAGCTTCTATCGAAATAGAGCAGTTCATCCCAGATAGCGACATCCATCTAGAACAGGCGATCGAACTACTTACCTGCGAACCATTAATTTGTTCTGAGCTGAATCCTCCTACGCTCCTCTCCACAACGCTGAAAAAGCTGAAAGAATTCGCCTCAAACCACGAATCTAGCGATCTCGAAGCCAAAGAATTCATTCAGACATGGATTGATGAATTTACGAATGCTTGTGTTTTTTACTACCAATCTTTACAAGCTGAGCATCCCGATCTTGCTCTCTATCCCTATTCGTTAGGAAATATCTATGCTGAGATCGAACAAACTGATGAAGCGATCGCTGCTTATAGCCAAGCCCTAGGGCTAAATTCTAACTATGCAGAGGCTCATTTTTGTTTGGGTAATATGGAATTGCGGCAAGGGAATGACGATCGCGCGATTGCACAATACCAGCGATCGATCGCGATTCAACCTAACTTTGCGAAACCCTATGTAAATTTGGCATATATCTTAGAAAGGCGCTCGCAACTCGAACCAGCGATCGTCCATTTGCGCCAAGCAATTCAAATCGATCCGAATTTTGCCGAAGCATATGGAAATTTAGGCGTGCTTTTAAGAAAGTCTGGTAGGGTCGAAGAAGCGATCTCGGAATATCGACAAGCGCTGAGCATTAAGCCGAACGACGTCTTAACCTACGCAAATCTTGGTGATGCTTTGGTCTCTCTAGAGAGGCTAAACGAGGCAATTCCCTACTACCAATCTGTGACTTCCCTTCAGCCCGATCGATCTGAGGCTCATTACGAACTCGGCAATATCTTTTTTCGGCAAGATCGATTAGATCGGGCGATCGAGAGCTATCTTGCCGCAATTAAGCGCAATCCTAAATTTGTCGCTGCTTACAATAATTTGCTCTCGATCTTGATAAAAAAAACCGATCTAGGCGAACCATTCTATGAATTATGGCGACAAATAACAGAACAATATGCCAGTCTATGCGCGCAACTCCGTCTGCAAAGCGATCGCAAAGAATCTATCCAAGAGTGGATTTCTCCCTTAACGAAAGTAATTCGAAGCAATCTCGTATCAGGCAATCATCAGGTTGCATTGGATAAATTTCTCGCGCTTGAAACCGAATTCTATCAGAGTCCTGAGAATCTAACACAGGCAGATATTATAAATCTATATGGCGAACTTTTGTTCTTTGTCTTATTCCTGAGAGACGATCGTGCGGCGAATACAAGATTTTTTCGAAAGGCTGGCGAACTCTATGTAAATCGCGTACTCAATCCCGCTCAGGATCTTTCTCTAGTTCAATTATGCTCAAACAGGCTTCCAGAAACCAGAAACCAGAGAAAATTGAAAATAGGCATCCTTTCGCGGAGTTTTCGCCGCCATGCTACGGCTTGGTGTTGTGGCAATTTTATCGAAGAATTATCGAAACTAACACCCTATCTCTATCTCTATGACACAGGCAAATATAGAGATGACGATCTCACCGCTAAATTTGAGCAAATTGCTGCGAAATACTATCGCACTCCAACTAACAACCCAGATGAAATTGGGAAACTCGTGACGGCAGAACTGCTTAAAGATGAAGTCGATATCATGGTCGAACTTGATTCGATGATGAATACCGTCCATGCGGAAATTCTCAATTATCATCCTGCACCTATTTGCGTCTCTTGGCCAGGGCTAGAAGCGCCATTCCTGTCTGAACGCAACTATTTTCTCTGCGATCGCCATCTTATCCCCCAAGAATGCGATCGCCATTATCTAGAGCAGATGCTCAGAATGCCTGATTCCTATTTGGCAGTTACAGACTTAAAGCACGATCCGATCGATCGCGATTTTGCGAGGCGATCGCTTGGCATTGAACCCGAGCAAATCGTTTATTTATCGATTACAGCAGGGCACAAGTTTAATCGACCCGTTGCAAAGGCAGCAGTGCAAATTTTACGTCAAGTTCCCAATAGCGTACTTTTATGTAAAGGAAAAGGGGATGCTGAATTAATCCGAGGCGTTTATCAGCAGGAATGCGATCTGCAAGGAGTAGCAAGCGATCGGATTAAGTTTTTGCCCCCACGTGCCAAAACGGAAGAAGCCCATCGCTCAACTTATCTACTTGCTGATATTTTACTCGATTCTCATCCTTACAATAGTTGCACCCATAGCCTAGAAGCGATGTGGCTAGATTTACCCATTGTTACACTTGTGGGCGACCAATTTTTTGCCAGATTTGGCTACTCATTTTTGCAAACGCTCAACATTCAGGCAGGAATTGCTTGGACTTGGGAAGAATATGTCGAATGGGCGGTAAAATTGGGTTTGGATCGCGAACTGAGAAGTTCAATTCAATTGCATTTAGCAAAGTCTAAGCAGCCTGAAAGTCTTTCTCCTTTATGGAATCCCAAAAAGTTCGCCGAAGATATGTACGCTATCTTTGAGGATCTACACTCTCGTACAACCCATTCATGAAATGGAAAGCATCTTCATCAAATGGAGCGATCGCGGTCAGAATCCTTATAAGAACAGCAGGCATTGACAAGTCTGGCAGGAATTGTCGGGTTACCGCCCCAATGTAAATGGATATAGGTAGCAAGTAGGTGAGCATTCCCCCATCCTTCTGAGCCGACATTTGCACCTGTGTAATTGGTGAGGTCAAAAAGCGGCTCAGGCGTGGGGCTTGTTTGCACAGAGCGGTGAAACTCATGCCCCCAGATAGGTGCATCCAAGGTCAGCCAAGGATGCTGTGGAGAGATTTGGTTTGAGGGATTTAGATCTAATGGATTCAGATCTAAGGAATGCTTTAACGTACAGTGTCGATAGCCGAGCGTCAACTTTTGCGTCATCGCTGTCTTAGTTGGGAGTACGCCTACCATCTCAAAGTTTTGCCCAGAAAAGTCAGCGATCGCTTCGCTGAGATACATCAGACCACCGCATTCTGCATAAATCGGCATCTTTAAGTTGGCACAGTGTCTAACAAAGGCGATCGCAGCTTGATTTTCTGATAATTCCTTGGCGAATATTTCTGGAAAGCCACCACCAAAATATAGCCCCTGCACGGATTCAGATGGTTGGTTGTCTGAAAGCGGACTCCAGTAAATCAGTTCTGCCCCTAACTCTTGGAGCATATCTAAATTATCGGTATAATAGAAGTTAAAAGCGCGATCGCGTGCTACAGCAATCTTGATCTTCGTTTCGCTTGAAATTTTTCCTGTGGGGGAATTAGGAGGATTCCTATGGATTCGTTTAGCGCTTATTAAAGGCTTCAGTTTCTGCCAGTCTAGACAACGCTTTCCTAGATCGGCAAGTTGAGCGCTAATCTCATTAAAATTCCCAACTTCCTCTGTGGGAACCAGACCAAGATGGCGATCGCTGAGCGTAATTCCTTCCGATCGCGGAATCACACCAAGAATAGGAATTCCCAAAGGCGAGATCGCTTCGGTCAAGATTTCACGGTGGCGATCGCTGCCGACGCGATTTAAAATTACGCCTGCCAGATTTAGGTCGGGGTCAAAGTTTTGATAGCCATAGATCGTTGCGGCAAGCGATCGCGACATGCGGCTGCAATCCACTACGAGAATTACAGAAATAGATTCCCCCGTGCGATCGAGTAGTTTGGCAATATGGGCGGTACTGGCGAACTCATCACTACCCGCACCATCAAATAGACCCATCACACCTTCGATTACAGCACCATCAACGCTAGTGGTATGTTTCTTAAAGCAGTCACGCACATAATCAGGGGAAGTCAGCACAGGATCGAGATTGCGGCAAGGTCTCCCCGTAATCGCCGTATGGAACATGGGGTCGATGTAATCTGGCCCAACCTTAAAAGACTGAATTGCCATCCCCCATTCCCTTAAAGCTGACAAAATTGCCAGTGTTACTGTTGTTTTGCCAACACCGCTATGTGTACCCGCTAAAGCGATCGCCATTTATATTGATTTCCTTTAGAGAACCCACTTCATTAAGTGATTTTCCACTAGTTTAGATAGTCTGAGTATAAGTCCAGAAACTCTTTGTCCATTTTTTCTACCTATTGCTATCCCATCAGAGATCTGGTGCGACTCTTTTTTCAACTAGATCTTCTTGATAACGGATAAATAGATTTCCCGAAACATAGACATTCTCTTGTTTCTCAAACCACAGCCTTAATGCTTCCGTCGTATAGCTAAGATTGCGCCGTTGTTTGTCGCCTTCGGGCATTGGCTCAAAGTCCTCATCAGGCAGTTCTATCTTTGAAGTTAGCTTGTGATTACCCGAAATTGTCATAACGGCATTCCAAGTCAGATCTATATAAAGATTAACATAGGGAGCATCTCAATTAGGTAATAAGTAGAAATACTTAGCAAAGCAGAGTGGGATAATCGATCAAAGTTAAGCCCTATAAAACAATGAGTCCAGAAGACAAAGAAAGACTAGAAGCCTGTAC